>CAZHVH010000077.1:661-11112 GCA_964535855.1 uncultured bacterium | reverse complement strand
CGCATGTTTGGCTCACCATAAAGCAGACGGCCGGGGATAAGCTCTTCGATCGGGGGGAGGATGCCCCGGAAGGGGGCGCCGGCGCTGTGGTGACAAGTAACAGGGTCAATATCGATGACGGCCTGGATGCCGTAATCCATATCACCCTCACAGGTCAATCCGGAACCATTTCCAATGACGTCACCATCAACGTGCCGGAGAGCGAGTTACAGGGGAAGACGGCCTCGAAAAAGATGGAATACGTGGCCGGGAAGATCAGAGATGCGATCAACACTCAGCTCGGCCAGAACCTTGTGACGGTTGCCTATGGCGGAAGCCCCACAAGTGCCTTCTACAATTTCGAGACCGTAGAAAAGGGGCAGCAGGTCAGCATAACGGTATCTCAGGTGTCGGGGACGGATGTCCTGTTCAGCGAACCTACGTCGGCCAACGGTAAGGACGGACCCTACTATCCCGCCGAGGTGGAGACCGCCGTCTATGATCTGAGTAACGGGCTGAACACGCGTTTTAAGATAGACCTGCGCACCGACGGCTCCAAGGCTAACGCCGACAGCAACAGCGCCCGAACGGTCGCCGTCAACACCACCTCCACCGATCCCAACGCCGTGGCTCAGGCCATTCAAACTGAGATCAGAAAGCTCGGTGGGGCGTTCGGAGATGTCATCGTAACGCCCGTCACGGCCAGCGGCGGGACGAAGTTCAAGATCGCCACGGGAAGCCCGGGCTCCGGGGGGATAGGTAAGGATGTCAGCATCAGCGTGAGGGGGCTTGGATCGGAGGAGCTTTTCACCACCGGGGTGGAGTACACCGACCAGGGCGAAGATGGGCCCTATACGGAGGCCGAGGCGAGCACCACACAGCCCTTCAACCTCAACGATTCTACCCCCGGGTTGAGCACGCGGCTGAAGATAGACGTCCAGACCGACGGAACAAGGGCGAACGCAAACGTGAGGGGAAGCGTCATCGTCATAGACACCTCCTCCACCGATAAGGATGTCGTGGCTCAGATGATACAACAGGCCATCGAGAGCCTTGGAGGGGATTTCGCCGCAGGAGGAGATAAACACGTCACCGTCACAGCCAGCGGGACGTCAGATGGCGCGCTCTTCACCTTCAAGACGGATAAGAAGGGGAGCAAGGTAAGCATAAGTGTGGTGGACATCGGGATGGATAGCCCGAATATACCCGATACCTACGACGAGGGTTCCGGCGGTGTGGCTCCCCAGCCAGCTTCCGTCACGACGACGGTTCCCCTGGACATCTCGGACGGCAGGCTGAAGGGAACGCTTCGCATAGATGTCCGAACCGACGGCACCATGGCCGATTCGGAAAGCGAGGGTGCCATCGAGGTGAAGCTCGATATCTCCGGGATCTACGACCTTAACGAGATAGCCCGAAGGATACAGAGCGCCATAGAGGCGATGGGCAGAGGATATGAGAGGGGCGGATCGAAGCATATCGATGTGACCCCGGCAAGCGGCAGCACTCTCGGGGCGGCCTACTTCACCTTCACCACCACATCAAAGGGTGAGGACGTCAGCCTGAGCATCGACGATACATACACCACCAAGGCCTGGTTCACCTTCACCACCGACGCCGTCGGCAGAAGGGTCAGCATAAGTGGCGGAGGCGGATATAACCTGTTCGCCGGTGAGCTGAGCGACACCGGCACAGATAGGGTTCCTCCGCAGAGCGCTTCCGTCACGTTGTCGGGATATGATATCAGCTCGGGGCTGAACACGAGGATAAGGGTGGATTCCAATCCCAACGGCTCGGCCGACGCCGACGGCCCAAATTCGGTCTTCATAGATTTTCAAACCAGCTCAACCGATCCGGCCAAGGTAGCAGCGGAGATCCAGGCCGCTTTGGAAAAGCTGCCGGGATATGGTAAAGGGGAGCCGAAGCACGTTACGGTGACCGGAAGCCTGGATACGAACGGCAAGGCCTTCTTCACCTTCAAAACGGATGCCGCTGGCCCAACCGTCAACCTCAGCGTCAAGATCGGCAGCGACGATAACATCTTCTCAGTCAAACGGGATGACTGGGGCGCGGATAGGATTCCGCCTCAACCGGCGGAAGTCAGCTTTCAGAGCCCGAACCTGAAGGGCGCGTCCACCGTATGGATAACGCTGAAAACGGCCGGCGGGACCAGCAGCACGAAGGTCGATCTTCCGGATAATGCCGGATCCCTGGCGCTCAGCAAGATCGCCGATTATATCAACAACCAGTTAACCTCCCAGGGCTTTTCCGGCGTTACGGCCTCCGCCCCGAACGTCAACACCCTTCTCTTCCAAACCTCCGAGGTAGGTTCATCCGTCAATCTGACCGTGAAGATAGGCAACACCGAGAAGATCTTCGGCACATCGAGATATGACGAGGGCAGGGATCATGTCCCCTCGGTGAGGGCCTCGGCGTGGATTCGGGATTTCGTCATCCCCACCGATATACCGACCAGGATAAGGCTGGACGTGCTTTTAAACGATCCCAACAACTGGGCCGACGCCAGCGAGAGCAACCCGGATGCCGCCTTCGTGGACGTCCCGACCGGGCTGGGGAGCATGAGCGCCGTTGTGAATTATATCCAAAGTGAGATAAACAAGCTTTCCGGCCCTGAAAGTTACGTCATCGTCTCCAATCCCTCCGGAAACGATCTGCTCTTCACCGTGGGCGGGCCCGGCACAGACAACAGTGGCACGTCGATAGAGGTGAAGATAGAAGGACAGGCGGGGCTGTTCCCCACGGAGCATTTCGATCGTGGAACCGATAGGCCGGTCGATCCTGCAAATGTGGTTAGTGAGATCATAGATATCTCAGGAGGCCTGCCAAATACGAAGATACATATCACCCTGAACACCCCGACCGTCTCCTTCGACGGCGATGTTGACATAAGCTCTGACAAGACAACCGCCTCCGGTCTGCTTGCTGATATTCAGAATGCTATTGACAGCACCATAGGATCAGACATCCTTACCGTCGGCCTGTCCAAACCACTCGATGTGCCTGAGTCATACTGGCAGTTCAGGTTTGAGACGGAGGAGGATGGGGCGGACGTCAGCCTCAGCATCGAAAGCGTATCCGGCGTTCAGCTCTTCCCCGTCCAGAGGAGCGATACGGGTACGGATGAGCCGGATGAGCCGGCATGGGTGGAGAGCGAGGTCTACGATCTGGCTGCCAACAACGGGCTGGTGGTAGCCTTGGATATGGACGTCCGAACGGACGGATCGAGGGCGGATTATCGAAACTCCAGCGCCAAGACCATCCAGATCTACTACAACGGCACGGATCCCGACGAGGCCGTTAAGGCCATACAGGATCAGATCGATAAGCTGAATGGAGAATATGGAAGCGGCGGTGGAAAACATGTCACCGTATCCTGGAAATCGGCGGGGGATGGGAAGATCCGGTTCGTCTTTACCACCGATGAGAGGGGGGAGAAGGTCAGCATCAGCGTCAAGGCCAGGGAGATCAGCTCGGATAGAGGCAGAGGGGAGGATGAGGTTCCGGCCGAATCCGCCGTCGTGAACTCCGATTGGATCGATCTCACAGACGGCATCAGGACCGCCTTCAAGCTGGATGTGGAGACCTCCAGATCGAACAGGGCCAATTACAACAGCGGCAACGCCGTCCTCATCGAGGTGAACGATCCGAATGCGACCACCCCGTCGACGGCCGCTCAGGCGATACAGAACGCCATCAACGCACTGGGAGGCGATTACGGTATCGGTGGCTCGAAACACGTAATCGTTTCGCCCGTAACGGATTCCAACGGGAATCTCCTGTATTTTACCTTCTCCACCGAGCAGAAAGGTTATGATTATAGTATAAGCGTGGCCAACTTCCCGAATGATATCACGATATCAGGTCAGGGATCGAATGAGAAACCGGCCGAGCCCGCCTGGGTCACCTCTAACGTGGCGAACGACGTGACGAAGGGGGCAGGTGAGCCTTTCAGGGCTATCTTTCGCGTTCAGGTTAAAAACGGCGCCGATTCGCTTGAAAAGGAAATTGAGGTTATCTCCACATCGGCGACAGCGGACGACGTGGCGGCTGACATACAGAACGCCCTTGAGACCGCCGGATTTACGGGTCCGCTTCACGTCACCGTCACCAGCAATCACAATAACAGCTCAGCCATTTTCACCTTCACGACGGACGAGAAAAACTCCGGCATGTTCATCAGCGTCGAGAACCTTGCCCCCAATAGAGCGAACGACCGGGGCGAGCCGGAAACGCCGCCGACGCCGGCATCCGTTACGAGCCAGACCATCGACGTCAGCGATGGGAAGCTGGCCGTCAAGTTGCTGTTGGATGTCAGCGACGAGTTAACAAGGCGAGCCGATTCGGATAGTCAATTCGCCAAGGTCCTCAACATCGATATATCGGATGCCAAGGACAGATTTGAGATGGCGACCGCCATACAGGAGGCGATAGAGAAATTGGGGGGTGACTATCGTCCCGGCGGCTCCAAACACGTCGTCGTCACGGCCGAGGGGCCGGATGACGCCCATGCCAAGTTCACATTCACCACCTCCGCCACAGGGGGGAACATGAGCATAAGTGTCAGGGATGACGTGGCGGGAGGTATATATCTCTTCCAGGGCAAGGCCTTCGACTGGGGTGAGGGGAGCTTCCCAGGGGTTGAGGACTCCACCCCGGCGGCGGTAACCAGCCGGAAACCTCTCATCTTCGACGGCGAAAACGTCGTCACGATAGATACCACCATCTATCTGGGAGTGACCTATGACGGCAGCGAACCCGAGGAACTGCTCCCGGTGTGGATCAACCTCTCCGAAAGGAATCCCACCGCCATGGCTCAGAAGATAGAAAAGCTGATCGAGGAGAGGCTGGCAGGTGAATACAGTTCGGGCAGCAAAAAGCACATATCCGTCGAGGTCATCCAGGGCGAGTACCAGGATGAATACTATCTCAAGCTCTCCACGACCCAGACAGGAAGGAAAATGGTGCTTGTGGTCAAGCCCGAGGAGGGCGATGAGGATCCGATCTTCTCACCGGAATTCTCCGTCGGACATGATGGAAACGACAAGATGAGGGTCGTCATCGATGGCGAGGAAGCGGTGGCGGATATGGATGGGAAGAGGATCTTCAACTATTCAAGCCTCTCCAGAGAGCTGGCACTTGCCATCAACGAGGCGACAAAACAGGCGTCGGACGTGGATGTTTATCTGGTGAATCACTCCCTCAACATCGCATCAAGCACCCGCGGGCGCGAGAGCATGGTAAAGATCATATCCGGAACCGGAACCCTGCTCGAGGATATAGGGTTCAGAGAAGGGGCTGAAAGCTACGGAAAGGGGTCCGATTTCTCCTTCCAGGTGGGCGAGAGCGGCGAGAAGGTCGAACAATCCATCGATTACCTGGGAACCATCGCCATGGGGATCCGATATATCAACCTGGAGACCATATCCAGCGCCAGGGAGTCCGTCAGTAGGGTGAAAAACGCCATGACCTATCTCTCCAACGTCGAGGCTCAACTGGGAAGCGCCATCAACAGGTTGAAGCGCAGGATCGATCTCATCGAGTCGGAGAGGGAGAACCTCATGGGACAGATCGCCCGCCTTAGGGAGGTGGATTATGCCAGGGAGACAGGGGAGTTCGCTAAGCTACAGACCCTACTGAGTTCAACCGCTGCCCTATACGTTCATGCCAGCCTGCCCTTACGTCAGATGCTTCAATTGCTCTAGGAATGGTTCATATGTCTAATGTAGGGGCGAGGCATTTCCCGAATGCCTCGCCCCTACGGATGAGGTGAGGGTGATGTTAAGCGTGTGCATGATAGCCAAAGACGAGGAAGGGGTGATCGACAATTGTCTGCGGAGCGTCAAGGATCTAGGGGATGAGATCGTCCTGATCGACACCGGCTCCACGGATCGGACCGTTGAGATCGCCAGGAGCTTCGGAGCCAGGGTATATCATTTCCGATGGTGCGACGATTTCTCGGCGGCGAGAAACCAATACCTCAAACATGCCAGGGGGGATTGGATATTCTGGGTCGACGCGGACGATATACTGCCCGAAAGATCGGTGCCGAGGATCAAGAAACTGGTGAGAAACGCGTCGAGGGATTCGGCTTTCCTCTTCATCTTGAAAAGCCCTCTATCGGACGGCTCAGTCTCCTCTATGTTTCAACTTCGGCTCTTCCCAAACCTGCCCGGCATCGAATATCGCCGGCCGATACACGAGGAGATCATAACCTCTCTCTCAGAACACGGGGTTAAGAACTTCCGCCAGATCGGGGAGATAGAGATAATCCACACCGGATATGCCGATTCGGCGGAGGTCTCTCAAAAGCGTGAGAGATATGAGCCGATGATGCTCAGATGGCTTGAGGAGAATCCGAAGGATCATATCCTCAGGCTTCATCTCGCGCTCCTCTATTCCACCTCGCCCCAGACCATCGACGGGGCGATAGATCATTTTCTCAGGCTGGTGGACGATCCCGATTTTCTCAGGTTATATCCTCACATATACGGTGAATGTCTGACGAGGTTGGGCGAACTGTATCACATCAAGCGACAGCATGAGCTGGCGCTCGGCTGCCTTCATCGGGCGATAGAGACCGGGACGGCGGTCTTCACCACACATGCCCTTCTGGCCCGGATATATGCCGAGATGGGGATGTTCGATAGGGCGATGGCGTATCTCAAGGCGATCGAGAGGACAGGCGTTCGAGAGACACTCCTGCCGATGAACGTCGATAGGATGCGGGCAGCCGTGCTCTGCCTGGAGGGTAAGGTGCTGGAGAGACAGGGGAGGATCGATGAGGCAAGGCTTAAATATGAGGAGGCCATAAGGAGATCGCCTAAAGAAAGCATGGGATACAAGGCGCTTTCAAGGCTTTACCTTCTCAGCGGACGCATCTCGAAAGCCCATGAGCTTCTGGATAAAGCCATGGAGAGTCTCCCGGACGATCCGGGCAATTACTATCGGAAAGGATGTATCTATCTCGTCGAAGACAAGCTGGACGAGGCCGAAAGGTTTCTCAGAACCGCCATCGAGAAAGGGCTCCCCAACCCCGCAAGGGCCTATTACAGACTGGGGTTGATATACGACCGGCAGGATCGGCTCGATCAGGCCGAGGGGGCTTTTCTCAAGGCGATTCAGCTCGCCCCCGGATACTCCCAGCCCTATGTTAGCCTGGGGGAGATGTACATCAGAAAGATGAGGCGGAATATAGAAGGTATACAGATGTTAAGGAGGGCGGTCCAGATAAAAAGGCGGGAGATACAGGAGGCAAAGATGGAGGGGAAACCGGTGGATCTGGAGTTCAGGAACATCCTGATGAGCGACTGGGAATAGCTCATCGGGCGAAATCGATTCTGGCCTTACCATCGGACTTTATATCCGATCTGACATCGGCGTTCCTCTTAAACGACTCGGCCCACGCCTCCCTGATCTTCGCGACCAGCGACAGAACCTCATCTACGATCCTTTCATCTTTATGCCTGTTCGCCGTGATGAGCCGTTTTCTGACATATTCGTAGAAGCTTCCCAACTCATACGCCACCTGTCCAACGCTGAAATCGAGGCTGTGAAAGAGGACGCTCACGATCTCCTGAGCTTTCGTCAGATTCAGCGTGGCCGCCATTATATCCCCGTTCCTTATGTTCGTCTTCGCCTCATTCAGGTTCCTGATGATCCCGTCGTAGGCCATCAGGATGAGCCTCTTCTGACCGGCGGTCTCTATATCCGCCCTCTTATACAGCTCATATGGGGTTTGAGGTTTATCTGAGAACGTCGAGGAGTACACCGTTTGCCTCCTTCAGGCTGCCGCCGGCCATCAGGATCCGGCGCACCCTTGCGATTATCTTAAGCAGATCCGTCGGCGGTATGGTCTTTATCTGATTTCCCCTGATATCCAGAACCTCGACGTAGTTCCTATCAGCCTTCGGATCGTATCGGATCGTGTAGCACTCATCGAGCGTCCGGAAATATTCGTTCAGCTTTTTGATTATACTCAGGATATCCTTCCGCTCGGTTATCTTCTTCACCACCTCCTCTCGGATCTTCTCTATCTGTTCGGTGTTGGTCTCGGTCACCCGTTGTATCTGCGGGTTGATGCTTTCGGGTGTGGGGAGGGGGATACCACGCCTGGCAGGCTCACCTCGGGGAAGCTGTGGATTTTGATTTTGTACTCCCCCATAATTCAACTGAGCCTGTTGATTCAAGACCGGTCCGACTAGATCGAGGCCTCTCGCGCTCATCCTACATCCATCCCTCATATGTAGGGGCGTAAGACGACCTTACGCCCCCACATAGGATATTAACCCAGCAGTTGCAGCAGGGTTGTGGGCACGACGTTGGCCTGGGCCAGAACCGCCGTGGCGGACTGGAGCAGTATCTGCAGTTGTGTGAACCTCTGTGTCTCCTGGGCGAAATCGACCTCCTGTAGCCTTGCCCTCTGCTCGATCAGGTTCTCGCGGTGTGTCTCGAGCACGTCCTGTCTTCGCCTGATGGCGCTTATGGCAGCGCCTACCTTGGTGGATGTCGTGCCGATGCTCTGGATCGCCTTTTCAAGCTTCTCGACGGCCTTGTTCGCCCCCGCCTGGCTGGAGACGTCTATGTCGGATATATCCACGCCGTCCGCGCCGAGGCTGGTCGGAGAGACCAGATCTATCGATATCCTGAACACGTCCTTCGCACCGCCGAGCTGGAAGGAGAAATCCGATCCCTGACCCTTGTCGTTCTGGAGATAGTTGAAACCGAGCTCCTGGAAGAGGGGTATCTGTTCGGTGGCGTCGAGGGAGCCGCCCTTTATCTCGAGATAGCTCTGTATGCCGCTTATTCCGGATGTGATGACCACGTCGCGGGAGTCGTCGATGCCTACCGACACATCCTCCGCATAGAGCGTCGCGCCGTTGATCGATTTCTCGATGTCCCTGGCCAATTTCCCTCCGTTGATGATCTTCATGGAGGTGAGTGTTGTGCTGGTATAAGTATGCTGGCCGACGATGTCGTCTATGATATCGGACTGACCGACCGTCTGAGGATCGAGTATCGGTTTATCGAAGGTGATCGTCACCTTGCCGTTGGCATCGGGAGCGGTCATGCTGGTTATCGTGAGGGTGGCCGTCAAGGTAACATCATCTGCACCATCGAGATCAACTGTCCCACCCAGGCTCACCTGATCGCCCACGTCGAGGTATTTCCCTATATTCTCGGCCGACACCTCAAGCGCGTTCGGGACAATTCTCAAGAGATTAACCTGGCTCTCACCAAGAGTAGCATCCATGTCCACATAGCTCTCATTAGCGCTAGCGTCGATAATTCCGCTGGGGATGATCGCCTTGTCGAATGTGACTTGACCGGTACCAGTATCAACCTCTTTCACCGTGAGGACATTCGTGAATTTTCTAAGTACATTTCCTGTATCTGTTTTTACTATAACCTGTCCACCGATAATCACCCGATCACCGGCGCTGAGCTTACTTGCTGCGTTCGCTGAGGTAATACTCACATCATCAGCAGATGTCAGATTTGCCGGTGTTCCTCCGAGAGCGTCATCGGTATCCTTCATCACCGTAACTTCCTCGCCGCTATCCACCGTTCCGTTGTCGTTCACGTCGAAGAGGTTGCCCAGCTTGTAGTTGCTCGATACCACCCTTATGTAGGAGGTACCCTCCTGAAGTCCGTCGCTGAAGTTGGCCTTGCTTATGGTCTTATCCAGATAGAGGGTTGCGCCGGCGGTGCTCGTATCTATGTGGACTATCTGAGCGGTCCCCGTCGTTATGCCCTGTCTTATCTCGATGATGTCGCCCTTGCCGACCTTAGCCGCATCGTCGGGAGATATGGTTAAAGTGGAGGTGTTGCCGGTATCTGCCGCGGCGATCGATGTGGCTATCGGAATCAGGTAATCCCCCCTGCCGACATCAGCGAAAACGGTTTCACCGTCCACGAGTATCTTCAGCCTGTCGTCCGAGAGCGTTCCTGTAGCCTGAGAGGTTCCGGAGAAGAAGGTGGGCCGGAAGGTCTCATCCCCCTCCCTCGTGGCGACCTCCGATACCCTGAGTATCGGAGTTCCCGAGATCTTACCCTCATCGTCCACCGAGGCGACGGCTTTGTCGCCGGCGACCGTGGAGGTCCTGAATATCAGCCTGGTCTTCTTGCCGTCGGCGCTCGTGGTCGCCAGGACATCGATGTGTTGATCGCCCCCCGTGACATACTCTCCGCCTAGCTGGGTCTCTATCGCGTCCTCCACCTTTTGCGCGAGCTCCTGGGGAGATGAGGCGGAGAAGTTGAGCTTGACCCTGCCCAGGTTGGGAACGGTTCCGTCGAGGCTCACACCTATCCGAAGCACGGTGTTAAGATTGATGGGACTCTTATCGGTAGGCGTGTCGAACTCGTTGGATATGACCTGTGCGCCTGAGGAGTTGCCGATGGATATGGGATTTTGAGTGAGCGCTGCGCCTGAGATGGATGCATACCTTTTGGCC
>CAZHVH010000077.1:0-651 GCA_964535855.1 uncultured bacterium | reverse complement strand
GACGTGTGCTCTTCCGATCTGATCGGGTTCTCGTCGGTGGGGGTATCGAACTCGTTCGATATGATCTGCGCCCCAGAGGAGTTCCCTATGGATATGGGGGCCTCGCCGAGCGCCGCCCCGGAGATCGAGGCGTATCTCTTGGCCACCGCCAACAGGGGAATCCCGGCGTATTTGACGGAGTTCGGCACGTCGTTTAGCTCGTTGAGCAGAGCGTCTATCTCGTCCTGTGCCGCCTGTCTCTGTTCGGGTGAGAGAGTGCTGTCAGCGGCCTCCACCGCCAGCTCATGCATTCTGTTGAGTATCTCGTCGATCTTCGCCAGCCCCTCCTCCGCCGTCTGCAGGAGCCCTTCGGCGTTCTGTGCGTTCACAACACCCCGCTCGATGCTCCGGACCATATTGTTCTGCAACGATATCATCCCGAATTCGCCCGGGGAGTCCTCCGGTCTGTTGATCCTCAATCCTGTCGAGAGCCGCTCCAGAGACGCGTTGAAATTCCTGTTTATCTCCAGCAGGTGTCTCTGAACCATCGTGGCTCCCAAATTCGTTCTAACAAACGCCATCTACCGACCCTCCTCATGTAAGGAGTTAAGAAGCCTTTGGCCTGAAAAGCTCATTCCGTATATTCGACATTGACTCGGAAAACTTTAAAGC
>CAZHVH010000076.1:0-11226 GCA_964535855.1 uncultured bacterium | reverse complement strand
GGTCTATCTGCCGCAATGGGATAGAAAGGAGGGAGGTTCCTCAACCGGCAGATAGATCAGTTTGACACAGTTTGAGGAACCAGGATTGCCCTTGCTGGAAGAGAGACTACGAAAGCTTGAGGAGCTTCGCAGCTTAGGGGTGGACCCTTACCCCTATAGATATCAGGTTGATACCCAAACCAGGGAGATCTTAGAGAGGTTCGGGGAGATTCAGGAGATACCCGAAAATGAGCATTTCGTCTCGATCGCCGGCAGAATCATCACGAAAAGAGACATGGGGCGCGGCGGATTCGCTCACATACAGGATTCAACCGGCAGGATACAGATATATGCTAGACAGGACGTCTTAGGTAAGGAGAAGTACAAAATCTACAAGAGGCTCGATATAGGCGATATAATCGGCGTCTACGGATATGTCTTCAGGACGAGAACCGGCGAGCTGACGGTGTTAGTGCAGGATTTCCAGCTCCTGACCAAGTCCCTCAGACCGCTTCCCGAAAAGTGGCACGGGCTGAGGGATAAGGAGACCAGATATCGTCAGAGATATCTCGACCTGATCGTCAACCCCGAAGTTCGCGAGACCTTCATCAAGAGATCTAGAATCGTGCGGGCGATTCGGGACTACCTGGATGAGAGGGGATTTCTCGAGGTCGAAACGCCGATTCTCCAACCCTTATACGGCGGCGCAAGCGCTCGACCCTTTATCACCCATCATAACGCCCTCGATATGGATCTTTACCTGAGGATATCGGATGAGCTCTACCTGAAGCGGCTTATAGTCGGGGGATTCGACAAGGTCTATGAGATCGGGAAGGACTTCCGAAACGAGGGGATGGATAGGGAGCATAACCCCGAGTTCACTCAGATAGAGATCTATCAAGCCTATGCTGATTACAACGACATGATGGATCTGGTGGAGGATCTGATAAGCCACGTCGCCAGAGAGGTTTTAGGCACCACCACGATAACCTATCAGGGCAACCGGATCGATCTCACCCCCCCGTGGCGAAAGGTCTCGATGATCGAGGCGATCAGGGAGAGCTCAGGAATAGATGTCACCCAAACGCCCGAGGAGAAGATGCTGAGGATCATAGAGGAGAAAGGCGGAGGGGTGAAGGGGAAGCCTAGCTGGGGGAAGATCGTGGCGGAGCTCTTTGAGATCTTCGTCGAGCCCGATCTGATCCAGCCGACCATAGTGATGGACTATCCCGTGGACATCTCGCCGCTGGCTAAGAGGAAGCGAGGGGATGAGCGATTGGTCGAGAGGTTTGAGCTCTTCGTGGGCGGTTTGGAGATGGCAAACGCCTTTAGCGAGCTGAACGATCCGATGGATCAGCGCGAGAGGTTCAAGGAACAGATGCGACAGAGGGCTCTGGGAGATGAAGAGGCACAGGTGATGGACGAGGATTTCATAAGGGCGCTGGAGTACGGCATGCCTCCCACCGGCGGGCTTGGAATAGGGATAGATAGGCTCACCATGTTGCTGACGGACAGCGAGTCGATCAGAGACGTCATTCTCTTCCCTCATATGAGGCCTGAAAATCAATGAGATATGAGCTGTTCATCGCCCTTAGATATCTCAGACCGAAAAAGGGAAAATCCTTCATCTCGATCGCCAACGCCTTTTCCATACTGGGGCTGGCGGTCGGGATCGCCACGGTGATAGTGGTTCTATCGGTGCTGAACGGGCTGGAGGAGGTTATAAAGGAGAAGATGCTCGGCGCTGAGGCACATATCCTCATCTGGGCTCAGGGCGCCGATGCCTTCGGGGATTACGAAAGGGTGATCGAAGAGGCGACCTCCGTTAAGGGCGTCATCGCCGCCACCCCGGCGGTGGTAAGCCAGGGCTTGGTTCAAGATGAATCGGGCGAAAGGAGGACAGGCGTCATCGTCAAAGGGATCGATCCTGAACGTGAGAACAGGGTGACCAACATAGAGAGGTATCTCTCCAAACCCCTGGATTTCGATCCCGATCTGGTTGAGGAGGCCAGGGCCAGATATAAGGGCAGGTTCTCGATCACCGGTCCGATAATCCTGGGCTCCGGCGTCGCAAAGAGGCTGGGCGTCACCATAGGCGATGTGGTGGTTCTCTTCTCCAAGCTCGTCCCCGACCCGGTCAGGGCGGGCGGATACATCCCCATAACCCGCAGCTTCGTGGTGGTGGATATCTACGATTCCGGTATGTACAGCTACGACTCAGCTTTGGTTTTCCTGCCTCTGAGGGTAGCTCAACAGGTATATGAGATGTCGGGGATGGTCAGCAGAGTTGAGGTGAGGGTGGCCGATCCGGGGAAGGTGGACGAGGTGAGGCTCAAACTGTTGATGAAGCTGGGATTTGGATTCATGCCCCGAACCTGGAAGGAGATGCACGGCAACCTCTTCAGCGCCATGCAGCTTGAAAAGAGGGTCACCTTTGTGGTCGAGACGCTTATCGTGATCGTCGCCGCCTTCAGCATAACCAGCTCGCTTATCATGCTCGTTATGGAGAAGGTGAAGGACATCGGGATATTGAAGGCTATGGGAGCGAAAAACAAGGGCATAGCTAAGATATTCACGTTTCAGAGCGGCGCGATCGCCTTGATCGGAGCTGCCGTCGGTACGGGACTCGGTTTGTTCCTATGTTGGTCGCTCGAGACGTGGCTTCATATACCGATATACAAGGACGTCTATCAGTTGGATACGCTGCCGGTTAAGATAAGCTGGCCTTTTGTGGTTTTGGTGAACATCTCGGCCTTCGTGATCTGCCTGCTGGCAGCCCTCTATCCTTCGCGGAGGGCGGCGAGGCTCAATCCCGTGGAGGCGCTCAGATATGAGTGAAACCCTGGTAGAGGTCATAGATCTGAGGAAATCCTATTTCGATGGCGATACGGAGTTGCCTGTGCTTAAGGGAATCAACCTCACGGTTAGGCGCGGGGAAATGATCTGCATAGTGGGTCCTTCCGGGGTGGGGAAGAGCACACTGCTTCATGTCATCGGGACGCTCGACGCTCCCACATCGGGCAAGGTGCTCTTTGAGGGGGAGGATATATTCGGTATGGATCAGGAAAAGCTGGCCGATTTCAGATCCCATCAGATCGGCTTTATCTTCCAATTTCATTATCTTCTGCCGGAGTTCACCGCCCTTGAGAACGTGGCGATGGGCGCCCTGATAGCGGGGAGACCGGCCGACGAGGCGTTCGCCAAAGCGGAGGAGCTTTTAAAGAGGGTCGGGTTGAAGGAGAGAATGAACCATAAACCCACGAAGCTCTCCGGCGGAGAAAGGCAAAGGGTGGCCGTCGCGAGGGCCCTAGTCAACGACCCGAAGTTGATCCTCGCCGATGAGCCCACCGGAAACCTGGACACCCGGACAAGCGAAACGGTCTTTGAGCTTATCTGGGAGCTTAAGGAGACGATGGGCAAAACCCTTATCCTCGCCACCCACGATCTGAACCTTGCAAGGCGAGGAGATAGAATAGCTAAATTGATCGATGGAAAGATCGTCGAGGAGGAGGAACCATATGGTGATATATCTTAACGGGGAGTTCGTCCCCAAGGAGGAGGCGAAGATATCAGTTTTCGATCATGGCCTGCTTTACGGAGATGGGGTTTTCGAGGGGATAAGATCATACAGCGGCAGGGTCTTCAAGTTAGATGAGCATCTTAAGAGGCTCTACGACTCGGCAAAGGTGATAATGCTTAAAATACCGCTTGAGATGGAGGAGATGCGGGAGGTGGTGCTTGAGACCCTGCGTAGGAATAATCTGCGTGACGCATACATCAGACTTGTCGTCACGAGAGGCGAGGGGGATCTGGGACTTGATCCGGATAAATGCCCCAAACCGACCGTCTTCTGCATAGCAGATAAGATCGTCCTATATCCTGAAAGGTATTACAAAGAGGGCCTTCGGATCGTCACCGTTCCGACTCGCCGTAACTACGTCGAGGCGATCAACCCGAGGATAAAATCGCTCAACTACCTCAACAACATCTTAGCTAAGATCGAAGGGAAACTCGCCAATGCCCCCGAGGCCATAATGCTCAACTCGGAGGGATACGTCGTAGAATGCACGGGCGATAACGTCTTCATAGTCAAAAGAGGCGTGCTCAAAACCCCGCCGGTTTACATAGGAGCCTTGGAGGGCGTGACCCGGAACTGCGTCATGGATCTGGCCCGTGAGATGGGGATAGAGGTCAGGGAGGAGCTTTTCACGAGATATGAGCTTTACACCTCTGATGAGTGTTTCCTGACCGGCACGGCCGCGGAGGTCATACCGGTCGTGGAGGTGGATAAACGCCCCATCGGCGACGGCAAACCCGGACCGATAACGCTTAAGCTTATAGATGCCTTCAGGCGATATGCACAGACGCACGGGACGCCGATCTACGAAACGTAGTGGGGTGATGGAATGGGGATAACATACACGAGGATAAAGATAAGAAACCCGATAAGGGAAACCGAACCTGAGGAGCTGACGGCAAAGGTGGATACGGGAGCAACACTCCTCGTCCTGCCAGGAGAGGTAGTTGTAAGACACGGTTTCCCCGCGATAAGGAGACAGGCCGTTAAATATGCCAATGAGGAGACGGCGGAGAGGGATGTCGTTTGGGGAGTTGAAGTTGAGGTCTGTGGGAGAAAAGGAGTTTTTGAGGCCATAGTCGAGCCCAATAAAAGCTATGCTCTGCTCGGGGCAATAGTCATGGAAGCCTTAGATCTCATCATTGAGCCGAGGGATCTGAAGGTCTATCCCAGTCCACGCTCCAAGCTTCCTATGGCGGAAATAGAATGATGGTTCCCAAGTATACGAAACGAGCACAGAGGGTTTTCCAGACAGCCTTGGAGGAAGCGGCCCGGTTCAATCAGCCCTCAGTGGATACGGAGCATCTGCTCCTTGCGATCCTACAGGAGGAGAACAGCGAGGCGGTTCAGGTACTCAAAGCGGTGGGTGTGGACCCGAACGGTATCCGCGAGGAGCTCGAACAGATACTTGTGGAAAGGGCGGTCAATCGATTCTATCCCGTCACCCCGGAGCGCTCGCCCAGGATAAACAGGGTTATCAAATACTCGGTCGAAGAGGCGGAGGCGATGGGAACGCCCTTTGTCGGGACCGATCACCTGCTTTTGGGATTGCTGCGCGAGAGCGAGGGGCTTGCCGCCATAGTGCTGGAGAGACACGGCGTGGAGCTTGAGGAGCTTAGGGAGGTGGTGTCGGAACGTGCCGGGTTGCTGGAGCAGAACGCCACGCCGATGCTGGATCAGTTCTGCAGGGATATAACTGAGATGGCGCGCGAGGGACTCCTCGATCCCCTCATCGGCAGAGAGGAGGAGCTGGGCAGGATCATTCAGATACTCATGAGACGTACCAAGAACAATCCGGTGCTCATCGGCGAACCTGGCGTCGGCAAGACGGCCATCGTCGAAGGGGTGGCTCAGAGGATCGTCTCCGGGGATGTGCCCCCGGGGTTGATGACCAAAAGGCTGCTGGCGCTCGATCTGGGAGCGATAGTCGCCGGAACGAAGTTCAGAGGACAGTTCGAGGAGAGGATGAAAGGGGTTCTCGACGAGGCGGTCAAAAGCGGAAATGTGATCCTCTTCATAGATGAGGTCCACACCGTCATCGGAACAGGAGCCGGTGAAGGGGCGCTCGACGCCTCGAACATACTTAAGCCTGCCCTCGCACGGGGGGAGATACAGTGCATCGGCGCTACAACGCTGGATGAGTACCGAAAGTATGTCGAGCGGGATAGAGCCCTGGAGAGGAGGCTTCAGCCGGTTACGATCGATCCGCCCACCCCTCAGGAGACGATCGAGATACTGATGGGGATCAAATCCAGGTACGAATCCCACCACAACGTCGTCTATACACCTCAGGCGATAGCTGCCGCCGTGAGATTATCCGATAGATACATCCAGGACAGATTTCTCCCCGACAAGGCCATAGACGTCATAGACGAAGCCGGGGCGTTGGCGAGGATAAGGGCACATAAGTCCCATGAGCTGATCAGGAAGCTGGAATCAGACCTCAGACAGGTCATCAGGCGTAAGGAACAGGCCAAGGTGGAGGAGGATTTCGTCCTCTGTTCTCAGTTGAAGGCCAGAGAGGAGGAGATCAGGAGGCAGATAGCCGGACATAAGATCCCCGTCACAGAGGACGAGATCGCTGAGGTGGTCTCCAGGTGGACCGGCATACCGGTTAAAAGCCTGAGCGAGCCGGAGGTTAGGAAGCTTGCCAGGATCGAGGAGGAGCTTAGGAGGAAAATCATCGGACAGGATGAAGCGATATCCCTCGTCGCTCACGCTATAAGACGCTCCAGGGCGGGGTTGAAGAACCCCTCAAGGCCCATAGGCTCCTTCCTCTTTATCGGACCGACGGGGGTCGGCAAAAGCTACACCGCAAAGGTCATAGCCGAGTTCCTTTTCGGCAGAGAGGATGCCCTTATAAGGCTGGACATGTCCGAGTTCATGGAACGATTCGCCGTCTCCAGGCTGATCGGCGCCCCGCCGGGATATGTGGGATACAACGAGGGAGGAGAACTGACGGAGAGGGTCAGACGCAGGCCATATTCGGTTGTGCTGTTTGATGAGATTGAAAAAGCCCATCCCGACGTCTATAACATCCTGCTCCAGATCCTCGAAGACGGCAGGCTCTCCGATAATCTGGGCCATACCGTGGACTTCCGAAACACCATACTGATAATGACCTCCAACGTCGGCACCCGAGATATCGCCTACAACCGATCGCTCGGCTTTTCGATGAGAGAGCCGCGAGAGTCGGGGGAGATGATGCGGGAGAGGATCATCTCGCGGCTCAAGGAACGGTTCAATCCCGAGTTCCTCAATAGGATAGATGAGACGGTTATCTTCAGACCGCTGGATGAATCGGATCTGAGAAGGATAGCCTCTCTGATGCTTGAGGAGCTGGCCGAGAAGGCGAGGGAAAGCGGATATGAGCTGTCCTTCGATGAGTCAATCATCGAGATGATCGTCAGACGAGGATATAAACCTGAGCTGGGGGCGAGGGGGCTAAGGCATGAGATCCAGAGAAGCATCGAGAACCTCATCGCCCAGAGAATTGTCGAGGGCAGGATAACTGGGGATGTTCCGGTCAGGATCAGATGTGAGGAAGGCGAGGTGATGATAGAGGATGTCGAGACCGAGTCGGAGATCGTCCTCGCTCTATCGAGATAGATCCGAGCGGCTCCGGAAGATCTGCAGGGATTTTCGCGTGGCGATACTCTATGCTTTTGGAAGCAGGGCAAAAGAGGTGAGGATGTGGGTGGAGGGAAGAATGGAGAGGTTAGATCCGGGGCCATCCGATTTGGATATAGGAATTAAGCCGTCGCCGGGGGTACGTTTCACCGTGTACGATAAGGTTCAACTGGCCATAGCCCTGGAGGACTTCTTCGGTGTGGAAAGGGTTGATCTTATCGTCCTGCCTGAGGCCAAGCCTTTTCTGGCCGCAGACATCATCCGTGGCGAGAGGCTGTATGTCGAGGACGAGGATATAGCGGACGAATATGATCTCTATGTCCTGAGGAGGGCCGGAGATCTCGCCCCGTTGGAGAGGGAAAGGATAGAGCTGATATTAGGGGTGAAAACTTGAGTCCTGGAAGGATATCCAGCAAGGTAGTGACCGATAGATTCTCCTGGATTGAGGAGATGATCGGTGGTATCCGATCGCTTCCTCTGGAGAGTAAGGAGGATTTCCTCTCAGATAGGAGAAATATCTGGGCGGCTGAATCCTGCCTGCGACGAGCTCTTGAAGCGCTTTTGGATCTCGGCCGTCATATCCTCGCTAAAGGATTCGGGCAGGGCGTGAGCGAATATAAGGAGATAGCAACCAAACTGGGTGAAAATGGGGTGCTCTTAGGGGAGGAGATAAAGCTTCTCAGGATATTGGCCGGATATCGAAACAGATTGGTTCACTTCTATCACGAGGTTACGCCCGAGGAGCTTTATGAGATCTGCGCCTATCGACTCGGAGATCTAGAGAGGATGAAGAAAGCATATCTGCGCTGGTTGAGGGAACATGAGGAGATGCTGAATGAGGAGCTTTAAACTCAGGTCAACAGATAACTCCTCTGTTGCGTTTTTCATCTTTAGCTTTGAACGGAAAAATTTCGCTTCGGGAGGGTTCACTGCATGAGGAGGTTTTTCCCCTTAATCCTAGCGATCGTCTTTTTAGCTGTCCCCCTCTTATGGGCTGAGGACACCAGCCTGATCGTCAAACAGATCAAGATAACCGGCAACAAAAACATATCCGAGGAGCTCATTCGAAGCCTCATCGAAACTAAGGAAGGCGAGGAGATCTCGCTCGATAAGCTCTCAAAGGATATCAAGGAGCTCTATAACTCCACCGGAGCCTTCGCCAATATAATGGTGGACGTTCAACCGGTGGAGGGCGGTTTGAGCGTCGAATATAAGGTGATCGAGAACCCCAAAATCAAAAGCATCAAAGTCGAGGGGAATAAGGCGATAAAGGAGAAGGAGATCAGGGATAAGATCAACATCTCGCCCGGAGAGTTTCTCCACGAGAAAACCGTGTGGGATAATAAACAGAGGATACTCCAGCTCTATAGAGACAAAGGCTTTTACGCCGCCAAAGTAGAGACGAGGACGGAGAAGAACCAGGACGGTACCGTCGATCTGATCTTCACCATCTCCGAGGGCGAGAAGGTGAAGATAGAGAACGTGAAGTTCCTAGGGAATAAGGGACTGTCCGATAGGGCTATAAGAAAGGTCATGCGAACCAGAGCTGGGAAATATCTGAGGGATTCCGTCCTGGAAGAAGATGTTAAAAAGATCGAACAGCTCTACAGGGACAAGGGGTTCATCTTCGCCAGTGTCAAGAAGGTCGAGAGGAAATTCTCGCCCGACAACCGAAAGGTCACCGTGGAGATCACCATAGATGAGGGCAAACGGTTTAGGATCGGAAGATATGATCTGGATGTGGTTTCGCAGGGCGAGAGGATCTTTTCGGACGATGAGATAAGATCACATCTAAATTTGGACGTAGGCGATGTCTTCAGCCAGTCGAAGTTTCAGAAGGATATCGCCAACCTTCAACAGGCGTATATCGACGAGGGATACATAACGGCCGAGATCACACCCGATATCAGGTTCCGAGAGGATAAAGGACTGGTGGACATCACGCTGAAGGTCAATGAGGGCGGACAGGTTTTGATAGATAAGGTGGAGATAACGGGACTGGAGAAAACGAAGGACGAGGTGATCCGAAGGGAGCTCGACAGACTCGACATTAAGCCCGGCAAACCTTTCAACGTCAAAAACATCCGCAAAGCTCGTCAGAGGATCATCTCACTCGGTCCCTTCATCAGAGGGGTGGACTTTATCCCCGGAGGAAGCGGCAAGGGTAACAGAAAAGATCTGATCGTCCAGATAGTCGAATCCCCTCAGATGGGCTCCTTCGGCGTCGGCGGCGGCTATAGCAGCCAGGACGGACTTTTCGGTTTTGCTGAGATCGGCCATAACAACCTCTTCGGCAGGGCATACAGGCTATATTTCAAAGGTGAGGTGGGGATACGTAACCGGAAGATAGCTCGGTTCACCTTCGATACGCCCTGGATATTAAACACGCCTACCTCCTTGAATATATCCTTCTACAGCACCCAGAGGAACAGATATCTCTACTACTATAACAGGGGCGATAAGACCTATACGGACAAGCGATACGGCGGAACAGTAACTCTGGGCAGATCGCTTACCCGCAATCTGGACGTGGCCGTTAGGCTGAAGGATGAGATGGTCTCGACCGAGGTGCCCGATGAGCTGAAGGACGTGTATCAGGGGGTGGAGAAGCGCGAAACCAGGAGTATGACCTTTTATCTGACCCGGGATACGCGCGATTACCTTTCAAGCATGTTCGATCCCAGCGGAGGTTCATACAATGACCTATCGGTGGAGTTCTCCGGCGGATTGCTGGGGAGCGGCGAGAGGATAAACAGGTTCCAGAGGTACACATATGAGGGCTCATGGTTCGTCAACCCGTTCTGGAAGTTCGTATTCGCAGCTCATCTTAAGGTTGGATATCTGAGGGCCGGTTCGCTCAAAACGCTTGAGGATAAACAGAGACAGTTGGGATTGATCTACGAGAGGTATTTCCTCGGCGGACCTGATACCGTCAGGGGATATGACGATTTCACGATCGTCCCGCCCGGAAACGAGTATATATCGAGCGCGTGGGGCGGCAATAAGATGTACTATCTGAACCTGGAATGGCGCTTCCCGATAATCGAGACCATCAGGGGGTTGATCTTCTTCGATATGGGGCAGACGTGGAACGAGAACACCGGCACGCTCAAGGCGCTTCTGGATGATTTCAAGCCGAGGAGGAGCGTCGGGATAGGCGTGAGGTTCGAGATGTTCGGCATGCTGGCGAGGCTGGAATACGGCTACGCCCTCGACCGAGACCTCGGTCACGGCAAACTTGCCCCGAAGGGTAAGTTCCACTTCACCATAGGGCCGGGGTTTTAAATAAATCAGAGAAGCTCCATCGTTAAGGAGGTAAAAATGCCCAAGGTTATTAAAGCGATCTATGCTGATGGGGTATTAAAACCCATAGAACCGTTGAATTTGCCGGAGAGAACGGCCGTTAGATTGATATTGGAGACGGAAGATGAACGAAGAGAGCTTGCTCGAAAAATCCTGGAGCTTATACAAAGAAGCTATGATGGACTGTCCGAGGAGCAAATTAAACTTTTAGAGGAAAATCGATTGAGATCTGGAGATTTGAAATTTCTCGAAAAGGTATGAGCGTCTCTGTCATTCTGGATACAGATACCCTTTCCCTGCTTCAGCGAGGGCACAAAGAGGTGGTTCATCATGCTGAGATTTATATTCTGGAACATGGCCGATTGGCCTTTACTGAACTAACATGGTATGAGATAGTGAGGGGCTACCGAGCCATCAATGCTTATCGGCAGCTGGAGGCTTTCAGGGAATTCTGTAGCTATTGTTTGATATTGCCCTTAGACCGTAAGGCTCTTAACGCCGCTGCAGATATATACGTTAATCTACGTCGCCGAGGCGAATTGATAGGGGAAATTGATATCTTAATAGCGGGAATCGCCTTAGCAAATGGATTTGGCGTAGTTACACGAAATACGAGACACTTTAAACGTATTGAGGGACTTCACGTGGAAAATTGGACCGTTTGTTGATCAAGATTTTAAACTAAAGGAGGCTTTAAGTTATGTCCAAAAAACGGTTTTTGGTTTCAACCATAATCA
>CAZHVH010000075.1:2401-11306 GCA_964535855.1 uncultured bacterium | reverse complement strand
TCCCGACAAGCACCAGATCCAGTATATCCACCTTTCCGTCTCCGTTTACATCTCCCTCTGGCCCGGATGAGCTATAGTTCCTGCCCACCATCACGAGGTCGAGTATATCCACCGCTCCATCGCCGTTGACGTCCCACGGATACCCCTCTCGGGTGACCGTCACCTGGACCGGGTAGGAGATGAATCCCTCATCGTCTTCGGCGTAGAAGATCACCGTGTATGTTCCGGGTTTTGTGAATCCGGTGTATTCCCCCTCGTATTTCTCTTTTTCCTCGGGGTTCCGCGTGAGCTCGAACCGATCGAACTCCCGATCGAGGGTCTCAAATGAGGTGGAGAATCCCGGCGGGACGATCACGCCCCATACCTTCACGACTTTCTCATCTGAAACCCTCACCCAGAAGCTCGCCGAGCTTTCCTCCTTTTTCAAACTCACAGATCCCGATGTGTCCGTTATCTCCGGCAGATCGGGCATGGTGGTGATATCGGCGGGTATGTATTTGCCCTCAAGTGCGATGAAATCCCCCCTCTCGTTGAGTATCCCATCCCCATCGGCGTCGAACACGGGAAACTGTTCTCTGAAGCACTTGAACGCCTCGAGCTCGCTTATCGTCTCGCTCAGTGCTTCGTCCAGCGCCCGGTTGCGGTAGATCTTCCTGAACAGGAGTCCTGAGAAGGAGAGCCATCGGGTCACCAGGGAGGGTCTATCCTCACGTGCGCTGGCGATTATGATTCTCCCCTCCTTGGCGAGCGGCTTTACGAAGGAGCCCGAACGGCACGCCTCTATGATCAGGGTTATCTCCTTCACACCCGATTTCCTCTCAAGTTGATTCAGCCAGGAGTTCAGCTCATCGGGCGAGAGGGTGGAGTCGGGGCTTCCCAGCAGATCGAGCAGGAAACTCTCCTCCCTGCCGTGGCTCACCATGTAGATGAAGAGAGGGACATGTGGGTTGACCTTATCCGAGGCCCAGTCTAGGATCGCATGTTCAAAGGCGGCCTTTGAGGTAAGGGCATCCACCTTTATATCCTCCCCCTGTTTGTAGCTCGGATTGATGTAGTAGATATCGTCGTCCGTAAGTCCGCGCATCCTGAGGACTTTGTATGCGAAGTTCGTCAATCGGTTGAACCGATCCCATTCGCTCTCACGCTTCTCGCTCACCCCGCCGAGCAGGATTATCGCCTTGCCGATATCGGTGACCGCCGATATGCCCTTCTCATCGCTTGCTCCCCTGTAGAACTCATCTCCGTCCCAGCTTACGGCTATCCTCCATATCCCCTCAATATCAGGAATGAACTCATAGCTCAGCAGCCCGTATTTTCCGGTTTTAAGCGTTATGGGCTCGCCGATTCCCGATGGATTCCTCGTCGTCACGGAGACGGATCTGTCTTCGAGGTTGGGCATCAACCTGATCTCGATCTTGACCTTCTCGCCCACCTTGACCTTGCCGGGAATGCTCTCCCAGCTTATGAAGCTCCTCGCCCTCTCGACCTGGAGGGATTTCCCCTCGCTTTGGGATGGTTTATACCGCTCGTCGCCATCCCAGGAGGCTTTGGCGTTCCAGCCTCCGATCTCACCGGGCTTGTATTCGACCTTAAACTCGCCGTTCCGATCGGTCGACGTTTCGAGCTCTTCGGTTATCCCGGACGGCTTTGTGATATAGAGCGTTATCTTCTTCCCCGCCCTCTGAGGGGATTCGGCTTTGGGGAGGATCAGCTCCCCGGAGAGGATCACCTTATCGCCATACTCGACCTTTTCGGGCTCGATGATGAGCGTCAGGTAGGATTCCCTCCGCACCCAGACGTTCAGGGTGAGATGGAGCTTGTGCGTGATGCCCCCGCCCGTGCCGACGAGGAGGAGATCGTATGATCCCTCCCTGATATCCTCGGAGGCGGAGACGGTCAGCTTACAGCTTTCGCCCGGCTTCAATCTGTCCTTATCGAAGCTCGCCTGAAACCCATCAGGTATGGATCTCACCTGAAGTGAGACCTCGGCATCGAACCCCTTCTTGCCTATGATCTCCAGGGTGAAGACGGCCCTTCCGCCCGGGTTCACCTCCTTTGAGGTCTCGTCCGCCTTAATGGCGAAGTCGGTGGTGACCTCAAAATCAACGGACGGGCTTTCACATCCCGCGTAATTCTCATTTCCCTCCCACGAGGCCTTCGCGCTCCACCTTCCGGCCTTATCGGGGGTGAACTTAAGCTCATATGTCCCGTCGGCTTTCGTCTTAGCTTTAAGCTCCTGAGTTCCGCCCTCAGGAGATGTCAGGATGAGGGTTATCTTCACGGCTATGTTCGGCGTGATCCTCCCTGAGAGTGTGACACTTCCGCCGAACTCCAGGACGGCAGGGTTAGCTTTAAGGGTTATGGAGGATCTACCTTTGCCGGGCAGGGTGATGTCGATCAAAGCCCTTGCCGATTTGATATCATCGTCTGAGACCGTGTGTGAGGCTGAGCCGAGGGTTTTACCTGAGCTATCTTTAACGGTCACCTTGATCACATCTCCCGTCTTGGCGACCGATCCTCCTTCGTAATTCACGAACGCCGCCGAGTATTTACCGGCGTCGTCGGTGGTCGTCTCCTCGGATAATCCCTTCGTCTGATTTTCCACAACGACGGTCAGGCCGTCTTTCGCCGGCGTCCCGTCCTCCTCCCTCACCGCCCCTCCCACCGAGAAAACGGGTGTGGAGGAGCAGAGGGCGATTGAAGCAAATGTCAGGTTGATTATGAGAACAAGCATCAAGGTTTTGATTTTCATCGTTGCCTCCTTATCCTTCACGATTTCAGGGACAGTTCATATCCTGTATGAATTAGGGTGACGCTTTATCTCGTAGGGAGGGGTTTATCCCCCGCCTAAAACGGCGGCATATAAAATGCCGCTCTACGAAAGTGTTACCATAGTTATGAACCATCCCACATATGCTCGCCCTATCTCAAAATAACCATTTTCCTTACGAATGTTTTTTCGCCTGCGACCATCTGGCAGACGTAGACCCCGCTAGCCACCTGTTCGCCCTGATCGCTTCTACCGTCCCAATATGCAGCTTTCGCCTTGTTTATGTAGCTGCCGGGCCCAAGCCTGCCTAAGTTCAGCTCCTTCACCAACCTTCCCTGAAGATCGTAAATCCGTATTCTCACCTCACCACCCTCCGCCAGCCTGAACGGTATCCATGTCTCGGGGTTGAAGGGATTCGGGTAGTTGGGAAGCAAACAAGTCCTGGACGGTATGACATCTCCAATACGAAGCTCAACAACCCCATATGCCCTCTCAACCTCACCTACCCTGACCCTATGCCTGATAGGCCCCGCCACAACCTCTCCGTTCTCACCCACGGCCTTCACCTCGATGATATCCCCTGCCTCCACCACATCTCCATGGGACATGTCCACAAACGCCCCTATGAACCTTCCCTCTCCGGGATATCCCACTGCGGCCAAGGAGACTCTTCCCGTCCTCAGGTTTCTGATGATGAGGGTGTATCTCCCGGAAGCGAACTTTCCATCCTCAGAGAGGAGGGTTCCGCCTATGAGGAAGGCCCATGACGTGTTGGGGAGGTTTCCGGCCGAGATAGGCGGTGCGTTTGACCATACCGTCCCCTCAAAGGTCACCTCTTTATCCTCCATAACGTTTACGATATATCCTTGACCGCCTTCAATGGTAAAACCGTCTCCCTCGAAGACTTCAGGTATAAACGCCTCAAACGTTTGAGCTTCAGTATTCCACCTCACCAATATCGTTGCGTTGAGCTTTTCCACCAAAGAACGTGCTGTGTATGGTACTATGGGTTTGACAGGTATGGAGATAAAGTTCAACCCTTTGGTAAGGGTAAGGGTGAACGTCCTCTTGGTGAAGCCCATAGGTTGTATAGCCCAGTTTAATTTCACGATCTTAGCATCACCTATCAATATGCCGTTGTTACCATGTCCGCTTTCGTCCATGGCGTTTTTGGCGTCAAACGTCCAGTAGCCAACTAAGCCTGGCTCATCACCGATTAGGTGACGGCGCATATCTCGTTGTATTTCCTCCTGGGCACGTGCGGTATTCCAAATACGGACTTCATCGAGATATCCTGCGAAAAACGACCAAGCATTCCCCGGTGCTCCTCTAGCTCCGATGCGTAGTGCATTATCATTCGTATCCAACTTTCCTCCTCGTTGGTCAGAGATGGTGCTGACCAGCACCCCGTTCTTGTAAACACTGACATCTGGAGAAGTATACGTTAATGCCAGATGTGTCCATTGATTGATCGGCACGGAAACCCCTGTATCATGCCAATCCCAACTACCTGCTGTCATCAGCGCCCATTGGAGGGTACCATTCTTGATCGCCCATTCATATGTCTCCTCCTTGTTAAAGATCATGTTTTCGTCAGAGATGGCAACTGGAAACACCCAAGCTTCAAATGTGAAATTATCGGTCAGGTCCAAACTTTCCGTATTTGCTGCTTCCACATAATCCCCTTTGCCATCCAAACTCAGCACATACTGACCCTGTTCCGGTTGCAGGGTTAAATGAATATGCTTGACCTCTTGCGGGGCAAGAGTGAATGGAGGGCTAACCGTGTCGTTATACCATAGCTTTGATGCGCGAAGCCGATATCTCCCTTCTGGAACACCAGCGAAACTGTAGAATCCATTCGCCTTACTACATATCTGAGCGATCTGTGCTCCAGCATCATCAAGCAATTCCAGCGAAACGCCGCTCAGTCCCTTATTGTTTTCGGCACCCACTATGATGCCCGTAATCACCGTCATGTTGATGGGTGCGGTGGAATCAACCAATAAAGCACCGCCCTCTAAGTCTCCATGATTGCCATTACCGCTCCAATCGCGCACATCGTCAACTTTGAATCCTGCCTCACCGACGTTTAAATCTTCAAGGGTGTTGAAGCGATAATAAGCAGCTAATCCTGGCTCATCCCCTCGCAGTTCGGTATACATGGTGGATTGAATTTCCTCCTGTGTCCGAGCGACGTTCCAGATACGAACTTCGTCGATTTTTCCATCTACAAATTGAGCTACATCGAAACAACCGTTCGGGCAATCCTGGTCGATTCCCAAAAAAATGTTGCTGTTATAGTTAAAGGTAGTTTGGATATTAAACCTACCATCATTTATACCGTTAAGAAATAGAAAAGCCACATTGCCGTCATAAACTAAAGCAACATGCTGCCATTCTCCGGTCGGAATCGGAGATTTACCATAATACTCACTATTGTTAAAGAAAAAGACCAACTTCCCTTTGTCAAACCCAAAAAGTACACCGTTATTTGAACTCGTGGTTGTCCGGCTGAAAAGGAATTTGTTGTCTACACTATCGCTATTAACCCACATCTCGATGGTAAATATCTGCGTGTTTAAGACTGGTGAGGAGTTTATCACCATATAATCTCCATCCCCATCTAAGCTCAACGCCCGATTGACGGCGAAAGCGGATGACACCGCTGCATAAATAGCTAATGTGAGGACTAAGGTGACAGATACACTTTTCATTTGAAATTCCTCCTCCTTTGGATTTCCACCCAAGATAACGCTTGAGAGGAAGAAGTATTTCAATCATTTCGTCAAACAAGCTTTTCTCATCGTTCGAAACCCCTTCATTGATAGCTCGATCATGTAGATGCCAGAAGATACTTTTTCTCCGCTCTTATTCCGACCGTCCCAATATGCAGCTTTCGCCTTGTTTATGTAGCTGCCGGGCCCAAGCCTGCCTAAGTTCAGCTCCTTCACCAACCTTCCCTGAAGATCGTAAATCCGTATTCTCACCTCACCACCCTCCGCCAGCCTGAACGGTATCCATGTCTCGGGGTTGAAGGGATTCGGGTAGTTGGGAAGCAAACAAGTCCTGGACGGTATGACATCTCCAATACGAAGCTCAACAACCCCATATGCCCTCTCAACCTCACCTACCCTGACCCTATGCCTGATAGGCCCCGCCACAACCTCTCCGTTCTCACCCACGGCCTTCACCTCGATGATATCCCCTGCCTCCACCACATCTCCATGGGACATGTCCACAAACGCCCCTATGAACCTTCCCTCTCCGGGATATCCCACTGCGGCCAAGGAGACTCTTCCCGTCCTCAGGTTTCTGATGATGAGGGTGTATCTCCCGGAAGCGAACTTTCCATCCTCAGAGAGGAGGGTTCCGCCTATGAGGAAGGCCCATGACGTGTTGGGGAGGTTTCCGGCCGAGATAGGCGGTGCGTTTGACCATACCGTCCCCTCAAAGGTCACCTCTTTATCCTCCATAACGTTTACGATATATCCTTGACCGCCTTCGATCTGGAAGCCATCTCCCTCGTTGACTTCGGGGATGAAGGGGATGAATTTCCCTGAGGAGGTGTCGTATCTCACGATCACGGTTGCACCGAGCTTTTCGATGAAGCTCCTTGCAACCGATAACCCCGTCGTTCAAAGGCGGCTCGTCAGATGGCTTAAGCCGATATTCGAGAGCGATAGGTTCCTGGAGACCGGCGTTGAGGGCGTGAGGCGGTTATCTATAGCTATGGGCGAACACACGCTTGCCTTTATTTCAGCTTGTCCATCCTCTTCATTTCCACCAGTCCGGTGATCTTTCTCGCAAGCGGGGTTAGCTGTCGGGCTATCCTTGAGCTTTCGATGGCGCTCCTCATCCGGTGATCGACGAGGTGATCGACAGCGACGATCAATCCCAGAGCGATCAGGGCTCCCATCAGAGCACCTGCACCTCCTCCTATCAGCCTGTTCACCCCTCCGAGCCCTATCCCCTTCATCAGCCGTTCCAGGTAGACCCCGGCGATCCTGAAGAGCAGGATGATGACGAACAGGATGATCCCAAATGCCAGGGCGCGGGCATAGTTCTGATGTGGGATGAGGTTTCCGAGGAGGTGTGTGAGCGCCTTTGAATACCGCATCCCCAGAAACAGGCCGACGCATATCCCTCCCACGGTCACGAGATTTCTTATAGCCCCCTTTGTGAGGCCGCCGACCGCCCCTATGGCCGCCAGGACTATTACAGCGTAATCCACACCGTTCATCATATCCCCTCCGAGCTGTTCTTAAGGAGCGAGGAACACGGATACCGTTACACTCAAGGGAGATAAGTGCGCGGGGGATTGGAGCGTCACCAATCACCGCGCAGGCTGATCGTCGTTTCACCTTCGGGGGATATCGAGAGTTCGATCCGGCGCCGTTGCGTCTCACACCATCTCGCCTCACTATATGCCTCGGCGGATGAGACCAGCGCACACAGGGCGTAGAGTCCTAAAAACAGATTCCGCAGCTTGTAGGGCGCCCTCGATTCATCGTAATACCGGTTTATGTCGTCTATGTTGGTTGCCTTGAGGTATCTGTCATGTGCCTCGGTGTATCGGGAGTGATAGAGCAGGGCCGCTGTGGCGAGGCTGGAGGCGATGCTCAGGAAGATGAGCGATTTGCCCGGGCTCTCGTTCATCATCTGCCCGCTTCCGGGCAGCATCAGCGACAGCCCGGCCGATACCGCGGGAACCTTATGTGGATACCATTTGACCAGCTTTTTCCATCTCACCGCTCCCGTTTCGGTTTCTATCAGATCAAACGACAGCTCCCGTTCCTTCCCTTTTCTGGTTATCTCCCCGACGAACAGGTAGAACGCCCCCAGGAACCTGCCTATCCGCGGGGCGTTTTCGGGGTCAACTAGGTCCGAGACGCTCATATCCAGCTCTCTAAGCCTCTCATTCACGTGTTCCCTATCGAGCAGGATGAATTTGAACTCGTTAGCCACCTTCCAGAGCTCAGCGGATGCTTTTCTCTCGGCATCCATATCCCGTTTCCCTCCCCTCTTTATGGCCACGAGCGCCGTCGTCGTGCCCTGGGGCATGGATACCTCGCTCGATTTCAATCTCATCCTCAGATCTGACATCGCCTTACCGATGGCGTTTTCGACATCCCCGTCCGCGAAGCACAGGTTTATGAGGAACAGGGAAACCGTCGTTATGAGAAACATCGACTTCCTCATGATTTCACCTCGTCAACCTTAAGGATACGCCAACCTCCACATAGGTCTCGCCCATCGCCGCCGAGAGCCATACTCCCTACACTTCGGTACCCCTCGAACCACCACCTTGAGCTCAGCCTCACACTCCCCTCTCACCTCTATGCCGACCTAGGGCTGCACTTTACATGCCGCCGTTTTCGGCGAGAGATAAACCCCTGCCCTACGATTGGCGTCGGATTTCGATGGGGATATCGGCCAGTTCGATCCTGTCGCTCGTCCCCACCTTCACCTCCTCATTCGGCTCTATCCGTCTCCCGTTTACGAAGGTTCCGTTCGTGCTCCCCAGATCCACGATGAACAGCTCCCCACCTCTCACGATGAGTTTGGCATGTCTTCGGGAGATGTATCGGTTCGGGTCGGCGAGTCGGATATGGGCCTGAGGGGATGATCCGACGACGTGCTCCCCTTCGTCAAGCTCCCGTTCGATCAGCTCACCGCCTATTTGTACCTTGAGGATGAAGCTGCGTCGTGCGGCCTCACCCTCGTGAACCCTCATATCGCTCGTCACCTCACGCCTGTAGGCGGGCTGAGGGGCGAGACGGGACGTGTGAATCCCCTCCTTTATCCTCCGCCATATGGAGCGCTTTCCGAGGCCGAGACGATCCATCTCTTCGATTAGTCTCTTCTTCATCCTTTTCCTATGTTCAGGTGGCGGTTCGATGTGGTCCACGTACTCCTCATAGCTCTCCTTGATCCGGCTCAGGATCCCTCTCATCTCCGAGAGCCATTCCCTCGTCTCCGCGTCCAACACCAGTCCGCTTTCGGTCTCCCTCCCGCCTATCTGATCTATGATCCTGTCGAGCTCGATGGCCCTTTGAAGCTCCTCGGGGGTGAACTCCTCGTCATCGCGATCGTGGTTTCGCCTGGGCATCGTATCACTCTCCGTGGTTAAGA
>CAZHVH010000075.1:0-2301 GCA_964535855.1 uncultured bacterium | reverse complement strand
GGAGGATCTCCTTCAGCTCCTCGCACGCCCTGTAGATCTTTATTCTGACGGCGTTTTCGGAGCATCCGATTATCTCGGCTATCTCCTTAACGTCGAGATCATACAGCAGCCGCATCCTGAGCGCCTCCCTGTTGGCCCGGTTCCTTATCCTGTCTATCGCCCTGAAAGTCATCTCCCTCATCTCGCCCTCGATGACGATTTCATCGGGAAGAGGGGACGGATCCTGTATCTGTCTCGCCCTGCGTCCGACCTCCTCATCCGAATCCATGGACTCCGCGGCCGCCCTCGCGTTTCTCCTGTGGTAGGAGATAACCTCGTTTCTGATGATCACATTTAGATAACGCTTGAAGGCGCCTTTTCTTTCATAATTTTTCAGCGCTGTCAGGAGTTTGAGGAAGATGTCCTGAGAGAGGTCCTGGGCGTCGTGGTAGTTTCCGATGTGTTTCAGGATGGTTTTGAAGACGTAGCGGTAGTACCTCTCGTAGAGCCTCAGGAAGGCCTTCTGGCTTCCGTTCAGGTATTCGGCTATGAGTTCGTCGTCGGATTTCAAGATGGTTCTCCGAGGGTTTCCCGGATGCCCTTCATTCCGAGCCTTTTCACGAGCTCCTCCACCCTGGCGTATGAGCGCAGGTATTCGTCAAGCGAGGAGAGGTCCCCGGACTCCCTCGCCCTCGATATCATCTCCCGCTCATAACCGTAGAGCTCCCTGGCGAGGAACTCCGCCAATCCCTCATTCAGCCATTCGGGACATTCGCCCGACGTTATCTCGTGTATCAGGAGATGGGCGTACTCGTGGCGCAGGTTATCCCTGATGGTGACCCGGTACTCCCTCCCTCTGGGAATCAGCAGCGCTATCCGTTCCCCCGTGAAACATCCGAGGGATCTATCCGGCAGTTTGAATCCCTCACGTTCCATCTCCTCCCGGGATCGGTATACGGTCACCACCACGCGATCCGGGAAGCATTCGAGCTTCTCACCCATCTCACGGTAGGCCTCCTCCAGAACGTGGATGAGCCATCTCATCTCCTCATCGCTTGAATCCCCTGGCATCTCCACCCTGAAGGGGCCTTTCAGGAGGAGCTTCACGTCCCTCACGATCCATCCCTCACCGTTCAGGGGGGAGGCTGAGGCGGAGAGGGAGATCTTCCTCCGAATCCTCTCCCTTCTCCGTTCGACGTCGGGGATCAGCTTTGGATCGAGGGATGCGGCCCGCTCGCCCTCCTCCAGCGCCCTCTCCCAGAGCCCCTTCTCCTCGTACAGCTTGCCCAGGTTGGCGTGCGCGAGGGCGTTTTGGGGGTCATGTGATAGCCCCCTTTCAAACCAGCTTATGGCGCCGTCCAGGTCTCCCTCCGCGTGCAGGATCACCCCGATGTTGAAGTGGGCCTCGGAGAAGGAGGGGTTCAGCCTGATCGCCTCCATGTACTCCCTCTTGGCCCCCGCAAGCTCGCCCCTCCTGTGGAGCTCCAGTCCCCTTTTGAAGTGTTCCATGAAGGCTTTGTCGCTCATCCTCTCCTGTCGATCATCCTCAATATCAGCCTGTCGAGCTTTTTAGGCACGCCGGGCCTCAGCCTGCTCGGGGGTGTGCTTCGCTCGAAGTCCTCGGGCATCCTCCCCGTGAGCACGTAGTAGAAGGTCACGCCGAGGCTGTAGATGTCGGAGGCCGGCGTTGGGGGATGGCCCTGCATCACCTCGGGCGCCTGGAACCCCATCGTCCCCCCCACTAGAAAGCGGCTTCCCTCCGTCCTCAGGGATATCGCGAGGCCGAAGTCGGATATCTTGACCTCCCTTATCTTACCCTCATCGTTATATCTCAGCAGGATGTTGGAGGGCTTGATGTCCTGATGGATGTATCCGTTATCGTGGATGTGCTTCAGCCCCTCCGCGATCTCCCTGAAGACCCATTCGGCCTGTTGCAGGGGCAGTTTGCCGATCCAATCCTCGAGGCTCCCGTCCATGAGCTCCATGACGATGAAAAACCGCCCGCCCTCCTCGCCCGCGTCGAGCTCCTGGACTATGTTCTTGTGCTTCCTGAGCTCGGCCATCTTAACGCTCTCTCGCCTCAGCAGGAGCATCTGTTCGCCGTCAACCCTGTCGTTCCTGAAGATCTTGATCGCGCACTCCTCATGCAGCTCCGGGTGGACGGTCTTGTAGACCGCGCCGAATCCGCCCTTATCGCTTATGAGCTCCCCAAGCTTATACCTGCCGATGCGTTCAGTTCTTTTAATCCGGGTTTTCATCCCCTCCATCTTTAAGCTTCGCTCATATTATCGCCGAGTGTAGCGGAGATCTGAGAGGTCAGAA
>CAZHVH010000074.1:0-11309 GCA_964535855.1 uncultured bacterium | reverse complement strand
GTTTCAATCCCCTTCGAGTCGGGTCACTCCTTCCTGCAGCATGGTCTATGAACCCTTGCACCATAAGAGCTCATAACACCGCTTTTTCATAATCTCCCTTTTCCCCTCATCCGAAAACCGAAGTTCCATACCTCTCTCACCACCTCAAATTGAATCGGAATCGTCATAAACCCTTATAGCACAAGGGTTCATAGCTAAATCTCCCGATCTCCGATTTTCCGTTATAATCCCCCTATCTTTTCGGTCTTTCGGAGATTATAACCGAAAAGCAGGAGCCGATTAATCCTATTCAAATTTCAAAGAGCATCAAACGGATTTTAACGTCGAGAGGGCCTTCTCTAAATCCCGCCGATGAATGACGCGTAGGACTTCCACTTGTCTCCCTGTAATCTGGTATATAACGCGGTAATCTCCTATCCGGAATCGAAGAATACCCTCCATACCTGCGATGCGTCGAATTGCCCTCCCGCGTGGAAACGGTTCTGTTTCAAGCTGTTTCATCCTCCGCATGATACGCAAACGGATATTTGGAGGCAAACTCTTTAAATCGGATTGAGCACGATTTGAAAGGATAACTTGAAACTCATCCGGCATTTTCTATTTCCTTCATAAAGGTAGAAAGATCAACCGATTTTCCCTCCCGGATTTCCTGCTGAGCCTGTTGAATGCTCGCGCGGATTTCAGGATGATTGGCAATTACATAATCTTCCCACTCATCATCCTTCAATCCCCTCAAGATCGCCTTTGGTTTGCCGCGATAGATAATGATAACATCCTCCTGTTGAGCAAGCTTCAAGTATTCAGAGAATTTACTTTTAAGCTCCTGGAGATTGACGGCTCTCATTTTTGCCCCCATGATCACAAACTTGAGCTAGATCAACTTTCAAAGAGCATCGGTGGATTTCATTATACCAAATTCTCATATCTACGTCAACGGCATCTCAAATTTTATACGACCCATCCGGTGCGCCTGTTTATCTCATCCTGTTCTCCCATCTTCATACCTCGACCTATCACTTCCATTTTCCCCCTACAGCTCTCGCATATCATGTAAATCCTTATACTGTCAACCTCAGGATCAAGATGTTCCTTCAGCTTACCCATTAACTCCTTCAATTCGCCCCTATTAAGGTTGCACTCAAAGACGCTGTATTGGACCCTATCCCCGTAAGCCTCAAGGATTGAGGCGATTTTATTACGGCGTCCATCATCCACTATGTCGTAGGCGATCGCATACCACATCTTTACCTCCTGTACGGATCATATCCCTCGCCCGTTTGAATCGCCTTGCTCATACGGGTCGCCTGGCGGCGAATCAGTTCCCGGAAGGTGAGCTTGTCTCCACCAGTTCTATCGCGAAATTCAGACGTCATCGCACGCTCGTAGAACCTCAGGAATTTCTTGCGGGGTTCATCCTTAAGATAGAATCCGCCGTTCTCCCTCTGCTCGAAATCATCCGTGGAGAAGACCTTACGGTTGATGAGGCTCAGGACGAATCTATCCACCAGAGGCTGACGGAACTCCTCAAGGATATCCAGGCCAAGGGAGGGTCGTCCGTAGTCAAGCTCATGAAGAAATCCCACGTATGGATCAAGTCCCTGACTTGCGACCGCCCCCACAACCTCGCTTAGAACCAACGTATAACCGAAGCTCAAAAGGGCGTTCACGGGATCTCGTGGGGGACGGCGCGACCTTCCCTCGAACTGAATCTCCCTACGGAGCATTTTCCCGAACGTCTCGAAATAAACCCTTGCGCTATCCCCCTCAATTCCCATCAACGAGGAGAGCGTTTCCGCCGAGCTGGCTTTTTGTTCGGCTATGGATAACGTTTCAAGAGGTTGTTTCCAGATTTCGTCAGGATGATTCCGCGCATGGAACAGGATCAACCGGCGTGCATTGGCGATTTTGGCCGCTATGATATTTCGAGCTATCTGTAAACGGAATTCCATATCCTCGTAACGTCGAAACTGAGCGATCCTCAAAAAGACGTTTTTCGATTCCGCGGGCGACAATCGTCCTTTATATCTCCCCTTAAGGGTCAGAAATGCGGTGTCAATCCCCTGCTCAAGCAAAGCCGTAACGGCATGGGCGGTCAACTGAACATGTCCGAAGAGAACCACCCTTTCCAGATCGCGCTCCCTGACAACCTGCAACACCTCTTTATCCTTCACGACGAGAAACCGTTTCTTCGTATATCGGACCTGGGCTCCCTGTTCAACTACATATAGAACCGGCATCATAGATCTCCTTGCTCATCCTCTGAAAACAGATCATCGGCTACATCCTTCCATATCTTCTCCTCATCGGCGTAGACGTCTTTGATCTTCTCCTCCACTTTTCCCTTCTCCTTCTTCTCCTCCCTTTCCTCAGCCGCTTCGTTTCCCTTCCTGGCGAAGGCCAACGGGGTTCTATATCCCCTCTCAGGAGTTTCCCGGCAATCGCATTTCCAATCGGGTTCGATCTCGCTCATCCAATCCCGTATCTTAGCGCAGCTTATCGGAGGTTTTTCGGGATCGAGCCTGTCCAGCCATTGTTGGGTGACGTTAGGATCGTAGTTGTCACACAATCCGATGACTCTATGGAGGAATCTATGCCCTGCCTCGCCTAGCCTGCCTAGGGTGTATAATAAGATCAGACGCTCGGTATGGGTTAGATGGCCGGTCAGGGAGGGTTTCTCACATAGTCGTCTCAGCATCCCGCATTCTTTCAAGATCGCCTCTACCTCCTCCGGCATTTCCGGGAGATCCCGTTCTGCCGGGCGGTTCGTCTTTAACCGTGAGATCACCCTCTCCACGTCATCAATCGGCAGGGATCTCACAGACCGCAGAAAATCCGATAATTCTAAAGGGTTACCCCCCTGATCGAGGAACACACATCTTCTCCCTGTCGCTTTATGAATTCCATAAGGTAGCTTCATGACAGGCCCGAGGGCATCATCACTGAGCCTCTCCTGGCGGGGGAAGATCTCAGCGGTAACATCCTTAGGAAGGGGCTGAACGCGGGCGACGAGCAACATCCCCAGCTTGCGGGCGATCCCTGCCGATATAGGCTCGGAGAAGAAGATCCAGCAATGGCAGCCTTTCTGCCCGCTATCCTCCAGATAGACGGGGATCCCAAATCTATGGGCGGCCTGTCTGATCTGGAATCCCACCTCTATCGCCTCATCCCGATTCTCCTTCTTCCCATCCACATCTATCACCGTGAATCGGACCGTGTTGTCGTTCCTATGCATATATAGGGCAAGGGTTATGTCCCCTGTGAGATGTTCTCTGACATCGTCATCGCTTATAGGTTTATTGATCGGTGAATATCCCATCTTCCCCTTCTGGTTGATCCATTGTCGTGCGTGAACATCCTGACGACCCTGGAACAGCTCGATGAATCTCCTCTCCTCATCAGGAAGGGCGGATATCTTATCCTCCTCAACGGGCCCGAAATACTGTTCCCAACCACGTTGAATCTGTTTACGGCGTGGGTCCTGAGCCGGAACATTCGCTAGTTTCCTAGCAAGCGATTCGTATGCCTCCTGAGCCGGAGCGGCCCCGGATAGGTCAAATCTAAATCCGAGGAACGTAAAGCCGGCGGATAAGGAGATGATCCGGGTTTTCTCGGGTTTCAACTGTAGGGCTAGTTTGTCGCGGAGGTATCCCTCGGCTTCCAGGAAAGCCTTTTGAGCCTGTGCTCGGGATGTCTCCAGGCATACGAAGTCATCCGCATATCGTACGAGGCTATAGCCCTGATTGAGCATGTGCCAATCGAACCCGTTGAGATAGGCGTTTGCAAACAGAGGTGAGGATGCGGCGCCTTGAGGTATACCGATCCCGGGCCCAGTGCCTGCGACCGACAACCATTGCCTTATGATCTGCATGATCCTCTCGTCTTTTATCACATCCGATAGGATCTCAATGAGATGGGTGTGGCTCACCGTATCGAAGAAAGAGGCTATGTCGGCATCCAGCACCCATTCGGATCCGGATCTGATGAGGCTTAACGCTTTACGGATGGCGTCATGCGCCGATCTCCCCGGACGATATGCGAAGCTGCACGGGGCGAAGATCGGCTCGAAAAGAGGGGTGAGGACGCTCAACAGCGCATGGTTGACGATCCTGTCGCGAACCGTCAGGATAGATATCCGTCTTGTGCCTCCGGATGGTTTTGGCACGGCGAACACCCGCATCGGCATCGGCCGATAACGCCCTGATCGAAGTTCCTTCTCAAGCTGTCGGAGGTTCCGATCAGCGTCGGCGGCGAAATCGTCCACCGTGACGCCGTCAACCCCGGGGCCTCCTCGGTTCAAATTCGCCCGTTTCCACGCCCTCTCGAGGGTCTGCATGTCGCATAGCTGCTCGAAGAGATCTCCTTTCACGGGTGTTGGGGATGGCTTCGGCTTCCGTTCAGGAGCGATCTTTCGCTCAGGGACGGCCTTCCGTCTGGGGACGGCTATAGTGGCCCTCTCCTCGTCGGGGGTGATAACCTGTATCCCCAGCCAGGTGTCCTGCCCGACGCGCACCACCTCGCTGGCATCAATCACAACCGACTCGCCGTTTTCGATCCACCGTCCGTTTACCTCCGTGCCGTTTGTGCTGTGATCTATCAAGAGAAGCTGATCTTCAATCCAGGCGAGCGTGGCGTGATGTCGGGATATAGTCGGACGTTCAGCATCATCGCTGAGTCTGACATCGCAACCCGATCCCCTTCCGATAATGGCGGGCAACCGGACAAGTTCAAATGACTTGCCCGCGTCTTTACCTCGGATGACTCTAACTACCACCTTCATATTACCGCCCTCCGTCTCATCGGAAACGATAGGTTGATTTATCTGAATCGCCATCGTTGGTTATCTCCGGCTCTGATGAGGCGGGGTAGATCTTTAAGACCCTTCTCATCAGCCAGGAATCTCTATAGCCGAGTTCGATAACCAGGAGGATTACAGCTGCTTGTACCAAGGTTCGTTCCCAGAACTGCGCTCCAAGCAGCGCTCTAAGCCAGCCAAAGCTGGAGCCAGATCGAAGGGACCCTTCCCCCATATTCACAAATAACACCCCTAATGTTCCGAGGGGTTTTCTGACCCTTGCAAGGAGAAGCGCCCAACCACACGCCAAGCAGGTCGTCATTATCTGCCAGAGGATCAGGCTTCCTGTCACCCCATCCCTCGGTGAAAGAAGGTGAAGGAGAATAGAGGCTAAAGTTCCCGCTGGAGCTCCGGCTATCACGGCGATGGCGATCGGTATCCCTTTTAGAACCGGTATCCTACCCGGCACCTCGGCGAAGATATGAGGGGCATAAAAAGGCGCTGCAGCCGCTGCCCCAAGAACGGCGCCAAGCAACAAAAACAGGGGAGAAGCTGGTTTCCCGTGTTCAACTGAACCGCTCAGGGAATGAAGGACATGTATAACGGGGGCGACCCAAACGACTATGGCTATCGCGAAGATCCACATTTGACCCCGCTTCAGCATCTCCCAGTAAAGGCCCGGCAACCACCATACGAGCATGAAGATCGAGTGTGCGGACAGAAAAACGATCCCAGCGTGAAAAGATCCTGCGTTTAAATTCCCTAATCCAGGGGCTATCAGCGACATGAAGATATCCCAAAATCGTCCTGAAAACCGGCAAAACCGCTTGCTCAGACATCTGGATATGATGGCTACAACGCCAAGGGCGAGAAGCGCGAACATCCACGGATAACGCTCTTGCAGGACGGACAACCCTCGAGCCGCTAAGATTATTCCCAGGATAACCATAACCGGGATAAGCATGATTAACAACAGAATCCCACCCAGCATGGTGATCAGAGATCGTGGGCGAAACATTGAGATGAGGATTGATCGTGAAAGCAGATGTAGAAACGTTCCACCCAAAGAGGATCTGGAATGAGAGCGACCGCGAAGCCTCTCCCAGATAGGTGGATGTCGTATGGCGTTTCGCATCTCGCGGGCGGACCCAAACCGTTTCTCCGGATCCCCGTCCATGGCTTTCAGGGTGATTTGATCGAGATATGGACGCAGATCCGGGCGTAAAGCGCTGGGAGGCGAGATGGACTTGTGGAGGACATCGTAATCGTTAGCGAAAGGTTCGATCCCTGTGAGCATGAAATACAACACACATCCGACCGAGAATATGTCCGACCTGATATCGGCCATTCCACTGATTGTCTCCGGAGCCCCGTATCCCGGTGTGCCAACTCTTCCGCCTTCTTCGACGACGGTGGCTATTCCGTAGTCCATCAACACCGCAGACCCATCGCGCGTGACCCAGATGTTGGCGGGCTTGATATCGCCGTGAATGCCGCCTCTCCCTCGTTCTATGAAGTCAAGGGCGCTCAATACCTGATCGCAATAAACCAGGGCTATCTTCACGGGAAGTGGGCCCATACGGTTGAGAAGGGCATCAAGGGTTTCACCGGGGTAGAGGGGCATTACAACGAAATATCGCTCCAGAGCAGGGTCAACTCCCGCATCCAGTATGGGCATGAGGTTGGGATGTTGTATTCGGGCCTGCCATTCGATCTCGTCCCTTGCCACATTGAGGCTTACGTCAGCGGCGTACAGTTTCAAAGCGATCCAGCGGTGAAGTAATCCGTCCCATGCCCGGTAAACCTTGGAGAAGGCGCCTTCTCCGATGAGCTCCGATATCCGATACCGACTCCCGACCCAGTTGCCCTCTTGTATCCCAGCCTCGTGGGGTCGTGGGCAGCGAATAACCTCAGGGCTCTCTTGAGGAAGTTCCCCTCGGTCTATCTTGACCGTGTTTCTTTTATCTTCGCTATTGTGGTTCATTGTACCTCAAGTCTCACGGTATAGCTTATTTGAGAACAGGGAAGATCCGACGGAAGATGAAATAGATGATGAAAAGGGGAACCAACAGTACCAGGAAGGAGAGGAGAGCTCCAGATCCCCGGGAGTAGAGGATATCAATCAAAAACGTTATCACGGCAACTATAGAAAGGGCGGATCTCATCGCCGCTTGAATAAAAGGGCTGCGCAGAGCTAGAAAACCGAGCATAGATATAAACACAAAAGCGATAAACGGAATAGAAGTGATATACCCCTTAGTCATCAATCCCGTAATGAACCTCACGAGGACCAGGATAATCAGTATATCCGTCCAAACACTAACTTTCATCTCTCCTCCCTGCCGAACTCATCGGCAAAATCGTCGGGTTAGATCCACCACCGCCGCTTGAGCCTCCCGTTTCTCCGTACTGGTCAGATAGACGTTGAACCTACAGGTAGCCTTGTCGTCGCTGTAGGAGCCCTCCACGCGGTCAAACCCTCGGGTGGAAATCCAAAACCGGTTACGCTCGACGAGGTCTGGATTGGAGTAGAAAGTTTGCAGCCACGTTACGTAGGGGACGCGGGCTAACTTATCGAAATAAGCTTCGATACCATCGGGCAAGTGATGGCCCTTGCCGAAGCGTCGGGGTTTATCTTCGGGAGGAATGCCGCTATCGGGTGGCAGCAAAGGAGCCCCATGTTGAGCGAATTGATGGAGGAATCCCTCGTGGAACAACTCCCCCATTGCCGAGAGGGTCACATCATCCTCCAGCCGGAATAGCAGGGGCTCCAGTCGTGGGTCCATTCTCCGCAACCTATCATCATTCGAGGGTAAATCGCCTCGGCTCAGCTCGTCCAGTAAATCGAAGTGGTCCAGCCACAGGGAGAAATCAAATGCTACGGGCATCGGCGGCATCTCAATGACCTCGGCGAAACGTTCAAACATATAATAGACGGACACGTCCAGCACCTGTCCGATAAGTCCTGCAAATGAGATCTGCGCCTTAAACCCACCGGTGGCGTTGATGATGGGATTGCGTCCCCTACGGCGTTCATCTTTGATGAGATCAGCTACTTCGCGCACGAGGTTACGCAGGCCTCGATTGCGAAACGCCCTGAAATCCCTATCATGCAGACCTTCTACCCGCCGTACTGACACCTCGTCAAATTCATCTCGGTAATATCCCCGTAATACATCTCCCATGAATTGTCCTTCGTCGGTATCTGAGACCAGGAAATGCAGTGCTTTTCTATCATGCAGATAACCTTTGCGTTTCAGCGAGGTGATGGAATTGATCTCCGCCCCACAGTCCCGATGATCGGGGTCAAGTTGTTTCAGGAACTTCGCAGCGGCGATTGCGTTTCGAGTTTGCAGCACCTGTTCGTTTAACCCCCGTGCTTGAGCTTCGGGCCTCTGAGCCAGCCGTTCCAGATTCCTCAGCAATGATGTGCCGACGGTGCAGATCAGGGAATCTCCCATATTTATCTCACCCCCTATGGTCTTCTATCAGTCTTAACATCAAGGACAGGTCCTTTTGCCTTCGCTCATATTATCGCTGAGTGTAGTGGGATGCAAAAACAGGTTAAGGTTTAGGTTGAGGTTAAGATGGTCAAGGGTCTAGAGTCAAGGGTCAAGAGACGAGAGATAAAAAAGACCCTAGACCCTTGTCTCTCGACCCTGGACTCTCGTCTTTCGACCTTAACCTCTGATCGTGAAAGGGGGTTGATTGCTATCATAACTACACTCAAGGGAAATAAGAGCGTTTCTCTAAGTTGCTCTTCATATATCCTCCGCCCTTTTTCTGCTAAAGATTCGGTATCCACAAATGCTATCTCTTTCATGATGTTATCACCTCCAGCAAAAGGTAGGTTTCTTCTATGAACCATCCCATCAGAATGAATCAAGGGTTATCCCTGAGCGGATAAAACGGATCTCCATCATTCCATTTATAAATTATTGATAACTTATGAGAAGAATAATCTTTAATGCTTTTATATTCTCCGCTGATCTCCTCTTCTATTACTTGGCGAAACTTTCTCTCATCGTCCCACGGCTTCTCCAGATAATCTACATTGGGGTTCTCAATCAAGCGAATCTCAAAGGATAAATTGCCGTTATTGAAGCTTCCGGATGGAATCACTCGGACTTCTTTAACACACTGATGCTTCAGATAGTGACGTTCCTGTTCTTTTATCATCCCCGCCTTATCTATCAGTTCCGCCGCTATCAACCATAACCTTGCAACCCTCTTTTCATCTTCAGACCCATATTCTAACTTTTTAAGACAAAGGACATGTGCTTTCCTGTCTTCATCTTCGAGAGTTACGGTAGTAATCTTCCCATTTGAATCCTTTTTTATACGAATAGCCAAGTTGACAGGGCTAAAAGTCGACTTTAGACAGTTATTAGATGCTTCGAACTCTTTTAGCCATAACTCCACAGCCCTGATCGCCCGCTTCAGGGCAGTTTGATAATCCCTTTCCAACAACTTACGGGTTATCTCCACCTCTTCTTTACTTCCAGCTCTCCTCGCCTGAATGTCACATCCATCGATGAGCCTCATCAAGGCAACCACTTTCATAAGGTCTATGTCATTAAAAGACTTCTGGCTGATGAAATCCTTTAGCGAGGGAAATTCCTCCTCGGTGAAAGGATTACGAGGATGCTTCCCCTTTTGTATGTAACCCATCCTCTTTCTGTGGTAGAGACAAACGGTTAGAACCGCGTCGTGAAGATTCTCGTCAAGCCCCTGACATTTGAATCCCTCCCTACCTGGCCATTTTAACTCCTTAGCCGTCTCAGGGTCATTCAACCTTTGGTAAGATAGGAAATGGTGAAGCTCTCTTATCTCAGAGGGAAATAGAGGAACCTTACCGAAACTCTTAGTATCCATATAATCCAAGCTATGGCCACAGTCGTGGAGCAGGATGGATGCGATAAGACAGAACCTTTCTTTCACATTGAGATAGTTCTGGTCAACGGAAAGAATGGGAAGAAGGAAAAGTTCAGCGAATTCCAGAAGGTTATGATGATGCTTTAAGGCATGATCCACTTCCTCGGGTATTTTATCCCCAACCCAGATCAAATCGCCGACCCTGTCGACTAATTTCTCAAGAATACCTCTAAGCTTTATCGCCTCGTCTCTAAGTTCATCAGGAAGTAGATTTCTTATGATCTCTTTCGAGTAAACTTTAATGGGATCTTGCTCACGCTGATTTTTGTATTGTCTTTCCAGACATTTTCCGAGTGAAAAGAGTTTCGGTTGACCGTTTTCCTCGTAGATCAGGTTTTTAATTTTAGGATGGAGGTAAGGTTTAAAATAGCTTCCAGCTCGAGGGTCTAAGGTCATACGCAGTCTTGTGGCATTCCTGTGCCACAGGTGGAAATCAAGCCCTACGGGATATATCGGCATTTCTATAATTTCGGGAGAATTCTCAAACAGGTAACATAAGGTCACCTTGTCTGAGCGTATCATCGCCTGCAGGGTTGAATATGGGACGAGCCCTTTGTATCCGCCGGTGATATTCAGGTAAATCTTATCAACCTTGTTTTCAACCTCATCTATGATCTTATTTATCTTGTCAATCAGGTTACGGAATCCTTTATCTTTAAAATCTTTACCTCTCGTATCGTCCACCCCTTCTATCTTCTCACAACTTACCACCTCAAACTTATCTTTCAGTTTACAATGAGAATTCACATATTCCATTATCACCTCACCGCACAAAATCCCTATGTTGGTATCAGAAGTGAGGAGATAGCACTCCGCTTTCGGTTCATCCCGGTGCTTTTCCATATGAATTCTAAGGTAACTCAGCTCCTGTGGCATACGGTCTGTCTTTCCATGCTGAGGAGGTCTAAACCCTATCTCTTTATTAAGGCAGATCCCTTGAAGCTCTCTCAAAAGGTCGTTTTTGAAGCCAGAAATCAATTTTTGACTATTGTAGCTTGGAGCTTCTCTCAAGATCTGCTCGCATAGCCGGTTAAGTTGAGAGATCCTTTCCTGATAAGAAGTGTCCCTCCTTGCTCCACCTGTATTCGTAAGCAACGAAGTTCCGACTGTGAGTATATGCACGATTTTTTCCATTTGTCTCTCCTCAGCTGATTCCCTGTCTCCAACCTTTCTTTATCGCTTCAGGTGTACGCAGTGGCTCTTCTTGGTTTCTTGGTCTTTTCTTTCTCTGGTTTACAAAATACTCAAAAGCTTTGTCCGATTTTAAATATGGGGGATAGTATTGTATAGGAACATTCCGGCTGATGAGATTTATATCCAAAACTGCCTTCAAGTCCTTAACAAATGGTAGATTATCGTATCTGGAAGCTTCCGCTTTGTTATCTTCATCTCTACCCGTGAGCATCCAGGTTTTAAACCTTCTGACAAAGCTCTTAAGCTCCTCCTGATCAGCTTCCCTCTTGTTTACAGCTTCAAGCTCGCCCTTCCAATCCTTTTCCGGCTCGGTGAAAACTACTTTCTCTATGTGGAATCGGACGCTTCCAAGCCCTATTCCTTTGCCCATGCCAAGCTTATGTGCGTG
>CAZHVH010000073.1:1556-11337 GCA_964535855.1 uncultured bacterium | reverse complement strand
CAGGGGGCGTTGAGATGAAGGCGATGTTGGCTTTGGAGGACGGTACGGTTTTCAAGGGTGAGAGCTTCGGCGCTCAAGGCGAAAAAACCGGAGAGGTGGTCTTCAATACCAGCATGACCGGATATCAGGAGATACTGACCGATCCATCCTACAAGGGACAGATAGTGGCCATGACCTACCCGCTTATCGGAAATTACGGATGCAACGGGCTGGACTTGGAATCCGATGGACCTAAGGTCGAGGGGTTCGTCGTGAGGGAGTACTCCGAACGGCCCAGCAACTGGCGTTCTCAGGAGAGCCTGGCAAGTTTCCTGGAGAGACACGGGATCGTCGGAATTCAGGGCGTTGACACCCGCGCTCTGACCAGGAAGCTGAGGATATATGGTGTGATGAGAGGGGTGATATCGACCGAGGACCTCGATCCGGACAGCCTCGTCGAAAAGGCGCGCTCGGCGCCGCCCATGGAGGGCTCGGATCTCGTGAGGTTCGTCACCTGCCACAAACCATATGAATGGGAAGGTAATGGAACGGTGAACCCCGTCCCAGGACGCCGGGAGGAGAGGGAGGAGCCAGGAAGGTTCAGAGTGGTCGCCATGGACTGCGGCATCAAGCACAACATCCTTAGGCTCCTTAGCGACCACGGTTGCCGGATAACGGTCGTGCCGGCCACAACGAGCGCCGAGGAGATCCTAAGCTACGAGCCGGATGGGATATTCCTCTCAAACGGCCCCGGAGACCCGGCTGCGCTGCCGTATGTCGTCCAGACCGTGAGGGAGTTAATAGAGAGCGGCAAACCGATCTTCGGCATCTGCCTGGGACATCAGATATTGGGCTTAGCGTTTGGCGGTAGGACCTTCAAGCTGAAGTTCGGCCATCGGGGGGCAAATCAGCCGGTCAAAGACCTCTCCACGGGCAGGGTCGAGATAACCTCCCAAAATCACGGCTTCTGCGTGGATATAGACTCCATAAAGGATGAGGATGTGGAGATAACCCATATCAACCTGAACGACATGACGCTTGAGGGGATGAGACACCGCAAACTCCCCATCTTTTCGGTCCAGTATCATCCGGAGGCCTCGCCGGGGCCTCACGATGCCAGGTATCTCTTCAGGCGTTTCACCGAGCTTATGGAAGGGTAAGCTATGCCGAAAAGGTCCGATATACGGAAGATTCTGATAATAGGCTCCGGTCCGATCATAATCGGCCAGGCGTGTGAGTTCGACTATTCCGGAACCCAGGCGTGCAAAGCTCTGCGTGAGGAGGGGTATGAGGTCGTCCTGGTCAACAGCAACCCGGCGACGATCATGACCGACCCCTCAGTTGCCGATAGAACCTACATCGAGCCGATAACCCCCGAGGTGGTGGAGAGGATAATCGAGAGGGAGAGACCGGATGCACTTCTGCCGACCCTCGGCGGTCAGACCGCCCTTAACGTGTCGGTCGCTTTGGCCGAGGGCGGGGTGCTCGATAGATACGATGTGGAACTCATAGGCGCCAAGCTCCACGCCATAAAGAAGGCGGAGGACAGGGAATTGTTTAAAAGATCGATGGAACGAATTGGACTGCGAGTGCCCAAAAGCGGTATAGCCCACTCCATCGATGAGGCTGTCCGGATCGTTCAAGAGATCGGCTTTCCCGTTATCATTCGACCTGCCTTCACCCTGGGCGGAACGGGCGGCGGGATCGCATACAATATCGAGGAGTTCCGCCAGATCGTCACAAGGGGATTAGATCTCAGCCCCATAAGCGAGGTTCTGATCGAGGAGTCGGTCATAGGGTGGAAGGAGTATGAGCTGGAGGTGATGCGAGACGGCGCGGATAACGTCGTGATAATCTGCTCGATAGAGAACTTCGATCCGATGGGGGTCCACACCGGCGACAGCATCACGGTCGCACCGGCACAGACGCTAACCGATAAGGAGTATCAGGTGATGCGTGACGCAGCGATCGAGGTCATCAGGGAGATAGGCGTCGATACGGGCGGTTCGAACATCCAGTTCGCCGTTAACCCCGAAACGGGCGAGCTGATGATCATCGAGATGAACCCTCGCGTCTCACGCAGCTCCGCCCTCGCCTCCAAAGCGACCGGCTTCCCGATAGCCAAGATAGCTGCCAAACTGGCCATCGGATATACCCTTGACGAGATACCCAACGACATAACCAAGAAAACCCCGGCCTCCTTTGAGCCGACGATAGATTACGTCGTGGTCAAGATCCCCAGGTGGGCCTTCGAGAAATTCCCCGGCTCCGATCCGACCCTCACCTCGCAGATGAAATCGGTCGGCGAGGTCATGGCGATAGGCAGGACCTTCAAGGAGGCGCTACAAAAGGGGCTCAGATCGCTTGAGATGGGATGGAAGGGATTGGAGGACCGGTTTGACGAGGAGATCTCACATGACGATCTTGAAAAGATGCTCCGGATTCCAAACCCGATGCGGATCTTTTACATCAAACTTGCCCTGAAGCGTAGGTTCTCCGAGAGGGAGATATCGAGGCTTACGGGTATAGATCCCTTCTTCATCCACAACATCCGTCAGATCGTCAGGATAGAAGAGGAGCTGAGGGGGATCGATCCTGAGAGGATGGATCGGGATGAGCTGAGGGAGAGGATCTTTCAGGCTAAGAGATACGGTTTTTCGGACGCTCAATTGGGCCAACTCTGGAGGATGGGCGAGGAAGAGGTTAGGACGTTGAGGAAAAGCCTGGGCGTCGAGGCGACGTTTAAGACGGTCGATACCTGTGCGGCCGAGTTTGAGGCGGAAACCCCCTATTACTACTCGACATATGAGGTCGAGGACGAAGTGAGACCCTCTGGTAAGCCGAAGATCATGATCCTCGGAGGGGGGCCGAACAGGATTGGACAGGGGATAGAGTTCGACTATTGCTGTGTACATGCGGCCTTCGCCCTGCGGGAGGAGGGGTATGAGGTGATAATGGTCAACAGCAACCCCGAGACGGTCAGCACCGATTACGACACATCCGACAGGCTCTACTTCGAGCCTCTCACGCTGGAGGACGTGCTCAACATCGCCGATAGGGAGAAACCCGATGGTGTGATCGTCCAGTTCGGCGGACAGACCCCGCTTAATCTGGCCATACCGCTCAAAAAGGCGGGCGTCAAGATCATAGGCACCGATCCGGAGGACATCGACAGGGCGGAGGACAGGGAGAGGTTCAGGGGTTTCCTGGAGAGGATCGGCCTCAAACAGCCCAAAAGCGGAACGGCGACATCGATCGAGGAGGCCAAGAGGATCGCTCAGGAGATAGGATACCCCGTCATGGTTCGTCCCTCATACGTCCTGGGCGGCAGGGCCATGGAGATCGTCTACAACGAGACGTCGCTTGAGCGATACATGCGAGAGGCGGTCGAGGCGTCGCCCGAGCATCCCGTTTTGATAGATAAATATCTGGAGGACGCCATAGAGGTGGATGTGGACGCGATATCGGACGGCGAGATAACGGTGGTGGGCGGGATAATGGAGCATATCGAGGAGGCCGGGATACATTCCGGCGACAGCGCTTGCGTCCTTCCGCCATACACCCTCACGGAGGAATTGGTCGAGGAGCTTAAACGGTGCACATATGCCCTTGCGAAGGAACTGAACGTCAAGGGATTGATGAACGTGCAGTATGCCATCAAGAACGATGAGATATATGTTCTTGAGGTCAATCCACGCGCCTCCAGGACAATACCGTTTGTGAGCAAGGCGATAGGGGTGCCTCTCGCCAAATTGGCTGCCAAGATCATGGTCGGCAGGAAGCTTTCGGATCTGGGGTTCACGAGGGAGATCGAACTTCCCTATTTCTCCGTCAAGATTCCCGTCTTCCCCTTTGACAAACTCCCCGGATCGGACCCTCTTCTGGGTCCTGAGATGCGATCGACAGGCGAGGTCATGGGGATAGATCCGGAGTTCGGCGTGGCCTTCGCGAAGGCTCAGATGGCGACCGGAAAGCCTCTCCCGACGAGGGGCACTGCTTTCATCAGCGTCAAGAACAAGGATAAGCGTTCCGTGATATTTATCGCAAAGGTCCTGCATGACCTGGGATTTAAGATCATAGCCACGCATGGCACGGCTAAGGTGCTTTTGAGACACGGTATGGATGTCACCCTGCTCTACAGGATCGGACAGGGTAGGCCGACGATATATGACTACATCAAGAACAACGCTGTGGATATCATCATAAACACCCCGACGGGGCGGGATAGGCGTCCCAATGAGGTTTTGATAAGGAAGTTGGCCCTAAGCCACCGCATCCCGCTTGTCTCGACCATCTCCGGCGCCCAGGCCGCTGCCAGCGGTATAGAGGCGCTGATCCGTAAGGGTATGTCAGTTAGATCCATCCAAGAATACTATGCCGAGAGAGAGTTCTAGTCCTTAAGTAACACGGCCGTGAACAGCCCAGAATTGACATGGTATATCGGTTGTGATATAATATAGACCGTTCATTGCTCCTCTGCTTTCAGTAAAATCCCAGGAAAAGGGGGATTGATGTATGCCTTACGTGCGCGCTACAGATGGTGAGGACATCGACCAGGTACTGAGGAAGTTCAAGAAGAAATGTGAGAAGGAGGAGTTGTTCAAGGAGATCCGACGGAGGTTGAGATACGAGAGCCGAAGGGAGAGACAACGCAGGAGGATCCACCGCCTGAAAAGGAAACGACAGGCACAACTTAAAAGGGCCGCACAAAAAAGATAGGTGGTCTGAAAATATGGGACGCTTGAGAAGTATAATCGACGATTACACCGAGGAAGAGGAGATGCCAGGCCTCGGGCTTGAGGGCGATGATCCAGCCCTCGACGACGTCGATCTCGTTGAGGATGATGCCGATGAATGTGATGCGATGACCATCTATTACAGGGAAGTTTATAAACGTCCCCTCCTTACCCATGAAGAGGAGCTGACCCTCGCCAAGAGAATAGACGAGGAGAAGGAAAAAATCCTTGAGATCCTCCTTCAAATCCCCCTCGTTGCCGAAGATGCCGAACCGCTTAGGGAGAACAAGGATTGGAAGGAGTTCGCTGCCCTGATTAAAAGGCTCAAGGAGATATACGCCGAATACCTTGGAACCTCCCCTGACTCCCCGGAATTCAAGAGATTACGAAACCTCATAGGTCTATCGCCCGAGAGATTCACGGAGCTTATGGATCGCCTTGTTGAGTCCGAGGCCCATGTCTACGAGGCGCGTAATACCATAGTGGAGTGCAACTTGAGACTGGTCGGAAGCGTAGCCCTGAAGCTCAGAAATCGGGGGCTGCCTTTTCTGGATCTGATGCAGGAGGGAGCGGTAGGGCTGATGAGAGCTGTGGATAAGTTCGATTACAGGAGGGGATATAAATTCAGCACCTACGCGCATTGGTGGATCAGACAGGCCATGCTCAGGGCGTTGGCAGACCAGTCCCGCATGATTCGAATTCCCGCTTACACCGTTGAGACCCTGTGCAAACTCAACCAGGTAAAGGCCAAGCTGGCTATGAAGAAGCAGAGGCCGGTCACTGACGAGGAGATCGCTGAGGCTATGGGAATAACCGTCGACGAGCTGGAGAGGCTTAATACACTCAGGGATAACCTCGTCTACCTCGATTCACAGTTGAGTGACGACTCCGATGCCACGCTTTATAACCTCGTGGAGGATAAGACCGTCACACCGCCCGATGAGGATACCTTCGACAAACTCTCAAGAGAGCAGATATCCGAGGTGCTTAAAGAGCTCACCGAGCGTGAGGAGCTCGTTATCAGGTGGAGATTCGGCATAGGGGACGGAAGGAAACATACCCTCCGCGAGATAGGGGAATACCTCAACATAACGCGCGAGAGGGTGAGACAGATCGAAGCTCAGGCGCTTAATAAACTCCGGCATCCCTCAAAGCGTCGGAAGCTCGAGGGGCTTCTCCTGAAAAATTTCCATTAAACCCTGATGGGGTGCGCCGCTCGCACCCCATTTCCCTCATTTTCCCTCCTCAACAATTACCCTCGCATATCGGAGCAGACGGCTGTCACCTCCAATGCCGAAGATATCGATGATCCTTGATGGATTCGACCCGCCCCGTTCCGTATTGGTGAAAAACACGGTGAACGGGTCTTCAAAGGGTATCACCTGTGGCGGTGTGATATCCGGTTTGATCTGCATGATTTTATTCCTACCTTCGGCCGCGTAGATAAGCAGGAGTCTCCCGTCATCGGTGGCATGAAGCCGTCCATAGCTCGGTCTTTCGCCCTTTACCCCCTCACCCCCTCTGACGAGGGATCGCCTTTCGACGGTCTGACCGTGACGGATAAGGACATACTCCAAGGAAACCACAACCGGAGTCCCAGGTAAGAACCTGTCCCGGATTATGGGGACTGCCGTCTGCTTAAGATATAGCAGGTGTGCATCGCCCTTTCCATCCACCCACATGTCCTGATTCCGGATATAACCGCCGGTGGCATCGACATTGTCTATTTCGATCGGTTCCGAGAAGCCCTGTTTGGATATGTCGGGCGACCAGACATAGAACAACCTTCTGAAGACGTAATCCCAATCCCTTCCTGTTTTCTCCCTTTTATATTTACGCCACTCCTCGTTGGGTTCAACTATATCGCCTATCGCCAGGACATGGGCGCTCCGGGCCCTCAAGGCAACCTGAGGATAACACGCTCGAATGGGGAAATGTATACGTCCGGCGTTGACCCAGTTTCCCGATGAGTCACGGAAAGCCCAGAATTGATCTCCCCCTCTGGCGTCGATATTGAGGAGCAGTATCTCACCATTTTCCCTATCTATCGCAGCTCCTCTATAGGAGTGATCGGTGAATGTGGCTCCTTCAGCCCAGATCGGACGGATAGGTTTCGGGTGCGATGAGGGATCGTCCAGTGAGAACTCCAACAGATGGGGATCACATGGGCCATAGCGAGTTCCTCTGGGCGAGAGGGACGGATTGACCGACAGAAACAGCTTACCGTCGAATCCCATCAACGGGCATGGCTCCCTCTCACGGTAATCCTCCTCCTGCTGGACGATCCTCCATCTATCTCCTATACGCTGCCATAGCTGCCATCTCGTGTTACAGAGCGGCGGCACATCTTTCCCCGTCTCGATTATACTTACGAATACGCTATCTCCCATCCTCACCATTAAGGGAGCGCCGTAACACCACAGCGGTCCTGCCCCGTTGTTGGGAGGTTCATATCTGCATATCGGTTCCTCGATCTCAACGGAGATCGAGAACATCGTCGCTATCATCATCCCTATCATTTTTCCTCCGGTGGATAAAAGTTCCGTATTATCCTATTGAGGTAAAGCTCGCCTATTCTATCCTTCAGGTAGGATTTCAGATCGAAAGGCCCACCCGATTCGGAGTACAGATTCGGCAGTAGATCGCGCCGGTCGAGCTCTTCCACAAGGCCCTTCCATATATCCACCGCCGACTCGGCCGCCTGCCGCCTTATGTCGAGGAATATCTCGCTGAAATCGCTCATGTGGTCGCTGAGCCTCTCGACCTCCGCCCTCGTGGAGGAAAGCCGTCTGGAAAGATCATACACGACCACGATCAAAACGGCGACGAGAAGAGTTAACCCTCCGGCCGCTATCCTCTCCAGCGCTGTGTCAAACATCGATCACCTCCAGCCGGACGGTTTTCATATCAGCCTCTTAAAGGACTCGACGACCATTTTAAGCCTCTCGCGTATCGGCAGCCCGGCAGGACATTTCTCCTCACATTCGCCGCACTCTATGCACTCCTCCGGCGAAACGGGAAGGGATTTATAGAGATCAATCCCCATATGCTTGAGGTTATCCGGATACCCCTTATACATATCGTAAGCTCGAAAGACCTCCGGAATGAGAATCCCCTGTGGACAGGGTTGACAGTAGCCACACCTGAGACATACCTGGCCGTATCTGAACTCCACCCCCAGCTTTCCTATCTTATATCTCAGCTCCTTGATCTCCTCCTCCGTCATCGGCCTACCCATCTCACCGACTTGAACGTTTTCCTCCACCTCTCTCGCCGAGCGCATGCCGGGGATAACGACGGAGACGTTGGGGTTGGAGATTATGTACCAGAGCGAACCAAAGACGATCGGATCGCGCTCGGGTTTAGTTTTGCTCGACGCGTTAGGACTTGCCAGCATCCCGCCCGATAGCGGCTTCATGATGATCACGCCCATATCACGTTCATGTGCCATCGGGATGATCTCCCTCTCAACTCCCTCCTGATCGAGGGGACTGTACGCGAGCATTATCGTCTCGAACTCCCCTGAGAGAATGGCTTTTTTCATGACCGAGTGGGCACGATGGATCGTTATTCCGACGTGATCCGCCATTCCCTGTTCCTGAGCTTTCCTGGCCGCCTCAAGTGCCCCTCCCTTCGCCATAACCCTGGCATATACGTCCTCATCGCTGACGGTGTGAAGCTGTAACAGATCCACCCTGTCGACATCAAGCTCTCTGAGGCTGGTCTCTATGTCCCTCATCGCTCCGTCATAATCCCGCGACGCCGTCTTGGTAGCGATATACACCTTATCCCTTTTGCCCTTGATCGCCACGCCTACCTTATGCTCGCTATCCTTGTAGTTGCGCGCCGTGTCTATGAAGTTCACCCCCAACTCGATAGCCTTGTTTATGGCCTCGACCGCCTGATCGACTGGGACCTGAGGCAGTTTGATGGCTCCAAATCCTATGACCGACACCATCATCCCCGTCTTCCCCAGTTTCCTATACTCCATTTCCCTCCTCCTTTCTCTCGCCTATGGAGTGAACCATAAAGTATCTCCCTATGTTCTCAAGCGATATCATTCCCCTTAAGAGGCCATTTTCGACCACCGGCATGGCGCTTTTGTTCGAATCCGCCATCTTACGATACACGTCGGCGAGCGTGTCCTCGATGGTGACAAAGGCGAACTCCGATTCCATCACCTCCCCCGCCCATCTATCCAGCTCTTCCCTTTTTATCAGACTCATCAGGGTGGGTTTCGTCAACATCCCCACCAGTTCTCCTCCTTCACGCACCACGGGGAACTCGTCCTGTAATCCCCTGTAGATATGTTCCAGCGCATCCCTTATCGGCTGATCGGGGGCAAGGGCGAAGACGTTCCTGGACATCACCTCCTCGACGGGTATCTCCCTCAGGGTCCGCCTCATCTGAACGACCCTCTCCTCGCTGCCGGCGGCGATAAAGACGAAAAGACCGATAAAGATCAGCAGGACATCCTTGTAGATCCCAAAAAGGGCTAGTATAACGGCTATTCCCCTGCCCACCTGGCTGGCTATATGCGTTGCCCGAAGATAGTCATATCTCATGGCGAGAACTCCTCTGAACACCCTACCTCCGTCCATCGGGAAGGCTGGTATCAGGTTGAAAAGCCCCATCCAGAGGTTCACCTTGAATATCAGACCGACGACGTTATAGGGCGAGATGGAAAGCGAAAGATCAAGCGGCCGACGCGTCAGAAGGAGAACGAAAGTCGAAAGGAGGGCTATCGAAAAGTTAACGGCCGGCCCTATCAAAGCCAGCCTTATCTCGATGGAGGGGTTCTCCGGTATCTGCATCCTGGCGACCCCCCCTATCGGCAGCAGGATGATATCATGGACTTTTATCCTGTACCTGCGTGCCAGCAAGCTATGTCCCAGCTCATGAAGAACCACACACCCGAACAGGATGAACATGATCAGGGCCAGCGATATCCCTTCGCTGATTCTGCCTTCAGCTACATAGGGGAGCAGGAACAGAAGAAAGAGAAGAAGAAAGATGACATGTATCCGAACCGGTATGCCGAATATAGATCCTATCCTGAAAGCCCA
>CAZHVH010000073.1:0-1456 GCA_964535855.1 uncultured bacterium | reverse complement strand
TCCATATCCTCCGGTATCCCCAGGAGCTGTTTGACCTTATCCCCCTGGAAGGCGCCTATCCAGCAGGTGCCGTATCCCAATGCCGTTGCCGCCAGGATCATGTTCTGCATCGCTATGGCGACGTCCACCGGATACCATAGCCTCCCCGTGGAGCCCCGACTGACGGAGGGTATCCCGACGCCTGTGAGGATCACGTCGGCATCGGCTATCCACATCTGACCGTTACACGCCTCGGCCAATTTGGCCTTGAGATCGGGATCGCGCGTGACGATGAAATGCCACGGCTGCCGGTTGCCGGCGGAAGGCGCCTGCCTGCCGCATTCGAGGATCCTTCGTAGATCCTCCTCGGGTATGGGTTCCGGCTTGTATCTTCTGATACTCCTTCTCTTTAAGATCGTCTCTATGGTCTCCATCTTACACCCCCTCTATTTCAGGCTCTCCCCATTCATACTTGATGAGGAGTATATTCCTCTTCATGCAGGCCATTATCCTCTCGTCGAAATGGACACAGAGATAGCAGTTCCTCGTTCGAGCGGCGTTACCCTTAGCCTGAAAGAACCCACAGCTAGCCGCTTCGCTCTGAAGGGAGGGGATCTCTGAGTAAGGCTTCGGTATTTCAACGGTTTCGCTCGTGGGCAGGAGCAGAAGCTCGCCCATTTGGTCTTTGGAGGAGACCTTCCTCTCCTGGGGAACGGCCGGCTCGACGATTTCCCTCTCGGGGAAAAGGGCCTCGACGCGCATCCTTATACCCGATTTAAGCCATATTCCGTTCACGGCCTCACCGAGCACCGAGATATATCCCACGTGGAAGTCATCGTCCGGCACGAAGAGGGTGACGTCCTTATCCCTGGCATATTCCGCCAATCCCCTCAACCTGCTTCCGGTCCTCTTGTATTCAGCCCTCAGCTCCTCCAGATACCCCTCCCTGAACTCCTGCCAGGATATCGAGCCGGATCTGTATCTCGATATGAGCCTTCTTGAGGGACACAGATCCGGTATATTCGACATGCCGCCGATTTTCCTCCTCGTCAAAGCAACGCTTAACCCCTTCGCCTCCTCCCTTTGACTCAATGTAGCCAGATAAAGCATCCCTCAATCCTCTTTTTTCGATTCGACGATCGATATGCTGGTTATCCTCTCAAGCATCTTAACTATCTCAGAGTTAGGATCAAGCGGCATTATGGATGTCACCTGGAATAGGTTTATATAGAGCTTCCCCTGCGAGCCGGGAAAGGCCCTCTGCAGGTTTCGCATCGGCGTGAGGTTCGACTCCCCGATCGATGTGCTCCGCTTTCTCTCCTCCTCGCTTGAGTGTATCGGCAACACGACGTCCTCCAGGACGAGGAACCTATCGCTCGTCGATCTCAGAAAGGTATCGAACGGCACGTTGAGTCTGGCATAACAGTTCGATATACCGAAAACGGAATCCTTGGAGAAGGTCACCCTGACCCACATC
>CAZHVH010000072.1:0-11498 GCA_964535855.1 uncultured bacterium | reverse complement strand
AGTGGGATGTAGTCCGGCCTATTTGTGACCAGATTCCTAACCTGAACGCAGTCGCCAGCGGCGAATACACTGGGATGACTGGTGCGCATCCTGCGATCGACCTCTATGGCGCCGGTCGTGCCGATGTTGATCCGAGCCGCGCGGGCTAATTCAACGTTGGGTTTAACCCCTACGCTTAGTATCACCATCCCGGCAGGCAGGTTGCCCGATGATGTGATCACACCCCTCAGCCTGATCTCCTCCACCTCCGTCTCTCTCATCACCCTTACACCGTTTTTCGACAGCTCCTCCTCGACGATCCTCGATATCTCCTCGTCCATCCCCAAAAGATGGGGAAGCTTCTCCACGAGCGTCACATCGATTCCGACCGCTCTCAGCGCCTCGGCCATCTCAACACCGATATATCCACCGCCTATGATGACCGCCTCGGATGGGGAGTTACGCTCGATGAAATCTTTGATCGCAAGGCCGTCCTCGATCCTTCTGACCGTGAAGACATGATCCAGGTTAGCTCCTTTAATTGAGGGGAGGACGGGCGATCCTCCTGTGGCGATCACCAATCTGTCGAAGCTCTCGTCAAAGCTTTCACCTGTCTCCAGGTTCCGCACCTCGACCTTTTTCCCGTTGGGATCTATCGATTCAACCCTGTGCTTGATGTAGACCCGTATATTGCGCTTATCGCGGAAGAATTCGGGCGTATAGACGATCAGATCCTCATGACTTTTGACCACCCCAGCGATGTAATAGGGCAAACCGCAGGAGCCGTATGAAACGAAGCAGCTCGATTCAAAGACGACGATCTCGAGCTCGGGGTCTATCCTTCTAGCGGCGGATGCGGCGCTCATCCCAGCGGCGCAGCCACCAACTACCACCAACTTTCCAATCATCTTCTTCATGCACACACCTCCGACTTTAAATTATAAACCAAACGAGCCCTTGAAAACAAGCGCCGTCCTGCTTGACATGATACTGAGGACGTGATAAAATTCGAATTGAAAAAAAGATAGGGAGGTCACTGATGAGATGCATTCTACTGTGTTTTGCTTTCGCCGTTGCTGCTTTGACGCCGTTCATCGTTCAGGCGATGGAGAAACCGATTATCTACTTCTCATTTGATAACATCAAAGGGGATACGGTTCCAGATCTATCGGGGAACGGTAATGACGGGACGATGGAGAACAAGCCGAAGATCATCGATGGGCAGTTCGGAAAGGGGCTCGAATTTGAAAGCAGCCGCGTTAAGGTCAAAGCCTCCGACACGTTGACGTCTGACCTCTTCAAGGAAGGGATGTTCACGCTTGTCGTGTGGATCAACGCCAAGCGCACAGGGAACACCTGGCAGCAGATCTTTCGAGCTGGCCCCGATCCGAATGACACTCTGTTCATCAACAACGACGGACGACTCTCGTGGCGTGGATGGGTCGGAGCAGCATGGGCCGGAGGCATGTGTGAGACAGACCCAGGCGTGGTCGAGGCCAATAAATGGACCCATGCGGCTGTGGTCAGCGATAAGAAACACTTCCGGATCTACGTTAACGGGGAACTCTCAAAGGAGTCCTCATTCCAGGAGACAAGGGGTAATAATGGCGAATATGTGATCGGAGGATATGCCGGTGGGGAATCGTATAGCGGCGCCGTCGATGAATTCGCCGTTTTCCCTGTGCCCCTTCAGCAGGATGACATCAAGCTGATCATGGAGAAAGGCGTCATGGCTTCCACCGCCGTTTCACCTTCAGATAGGCTGGCCACCACCTGGGGAGAGATAAAAAGCTATTGATCTGTGAGGGCGGATAACCGTCCTTTTCACCATAAGGGCGCAGGGTCTCGTGCTCTTAAGATGAACCATCCCGGTAACCAAATTTGTAGGGGTTAGGTATTCTTCCCTGAATGCCTAACCCCTGTAGTTTGATCTACCGGCAGATTTTTTCTGCGGGAAAATGAGTTTGACAAGGAGTGATATAATGAAGAGAGTGTTTTGCATAGCTCCGTTGTTATCTGCTTGTTCCCATATCGCAATGGGGCAGACGCCTCTGGAAATCACCCTCATTGATGATAATGCACCAGAGGGATTTGCCAAAGTTTTCAGCAAGCAGGTCGACGTGTTTGGCTTGAAGGTCTATGCCACCGCCAAGACACCGGATGTCAAAGTTCTTCACGCTGCCAATGTACTCGCTCAATACATTGACAACGATGCCGATGGGCAGCCCGACAACGCGCTGGTTTTCAAGATGATGATAAAGCACAAGGCAGCGATAATTATGACTGCTACAGAGCGCGAGTTCGAGCAATTGGACGTGCATCGCTATATTCCGGAAGAGGTGTGGGATAGCATGGGGCTGCAACTTCTGTACGGTGAAGAAACTCATCCAGGCGGCGTTGATCGGGGGAAATTTGACGCAGCTCTTGAGGAAGTTCTCCATCTGATCACACAATGGGGTTATGCTAAGGCCTACCCGGATGTCTTTGGTGAGAAACCGGGCACTGCGATCGCCAAGGCCATGGACAGGGCAAGAGGCGGACACTTTCTAAAAGTCCCCGAGAAATACCCTGAGGGAGCGTGGTTTACCTACTATGACAAAACCTGCGATTATGCCTGCCAGATCACCGAGTACATTTATTGGGGGCTGACCTCTATTCTCGGCGCTCAGGATTTCCCGGGTCGTTCTGAGGAGATCCGCGAGGAATGGAAGCTCAATACAGCCGCCAAGGTCAAACAGGGAGATCCAATGCTTTACAAGCTGCTCACGGACCCGAAGTATTCTTTTCCGACAAAACTTCCCGACGGAAAATACAACCCACGAAAGAATGTCAAGCCAAGCGCTCCAGTGGACGCGGACAAGCCGTGCCGTTGAGCTTGGACGTTAGGCGAAATCTCAATTCGCTATCTTGAAACGCTTGCCCCAACGGTGTTCTCGAGCGCTTCAGCGGCCTTTCGATGCGATGGGTTAAGCCTGAGAGTTTCCCGAAACTCAGATATCGCCTTCTCCTTCATGGAGAGTCTCAGCCATGTGAGTCCCAGGTTATAGTGCGCCTCAGCCCATTTAGGCCTTGCCCTTATAACCTCCTCGAACTGTGTCGATGCCTCGACATATCTGTTCATGTGATAGAGCGCTATCCCCAGGTTATGTCTCGCCTCGGCCATGTAGGGTCTGGCTTTGACGACCTTTTCGAGCTCGTCGATCGCCTCCGGATATCTACTCAGCTTCAGATATAGGGTTCCGAGGTTATATCTCGCCTCGATGAAATCAGGTTTAATCTGCAGGGCTTGCTGAAGGGCTTTGATAGCCTCGTCGAATCTCCTTATCCTTTGTAGGCAAAAGGCCATGTTCAGATAGGCCTCAGCTAGGTTAGGATCAAGTTCCACCGCTTTTCGGAAGGATTTCACAGCCTCTCTATACCTCGCCTCCCTTTGAAGCTTAACCCCCTCGTTATAGGCGATCCTGGCGTTTCTCCTTTTCATCCTCTCCATAGCCCAGAGGAAGCGGGATATCTTCATCTTGGGATATCCCTTCTCCATCGCCCTGTTAAAGGCCTCCTTCGCCTGATTATATCTGCCCATATCGAACTCCAAAACGCCGATGTTATACCAGATCTGCCCGTCGTCCTTCGATCCTGCGACCAGCCTGAACTGCTCCACAGCTTTCTCCCTCTGGTTCATCCTCGCATAACACAGCCCCATACCTATCCTGGCGTCAGTTTGGAACTCCTCCGAGGCAAGTGATCTTTTGAACTCGTCCAAGGCCTTTTCCGGCTCACCTTCCCTAAGGTAGACGAGGCCTAGGTTGTATCTGACACCGGGATCATCGGGATTGAGCTCAAGGGCGCTGATAAGCTGTTCCTCGGCCTTCTTCAGCTTGTTCAACTTCATGTAACAGAGAGCGGAATTCAAGTAGGCATCGATCATCATCTCGCCGTTTCTGGCCTTCTCGATACATCTTTTGAAGTTCTCTATCGCCTTCCTATACTCCCTTTTCTTAAAGCTGATCAGGCCGAGGTTGTAGTATATGGTCGGGGAATCGGGCTTCAGTGGGATTATGGCCTTGAAAAGCTTCTCCGCCTCATCGAGCTTCCCCCGTTTGTAATATTCCATAGCGATGTCGAATCGGATCCTGATATGGCCGACTTTGGATGTGTCGAAGAACGCCTTATATCCCATGTTGTATCCGGTGATAACGCGTTCGGGCAGTTTCGAATTTGGCTTCAGCTTATTGAACTCCCCCGCGTAAAAGTTCCTGGGATACATTCCCCGGCTTAGATATCTTTGGGCATATTCCGGATGGGTGGCGTAGAACTCCTCGATATCACGTTGGGAGAGGCCATATGTTTTAACGGAGCTTTCATCCCTCTCCTTTTCGATCTCCTGTCTGACGGCGGGTTTCGGGGACTCTCGATACAAACATGATGATACCGAGAGTGCGAGGATCAATAACGCAGCGGATACAATGGCCGTTGAACGGCTCATCCTCTTATCCCCCCTTTCACGCTCAGAGGTTAAGGTCGAGAGACGAGAGTCCGGGGTCAAGGGACGAGGGTCGAGGGACAAGAGACAAGGGACGAAAAATAAGACCCTCGACTCTAGACCCTTGACTCTAGACCATTTTTCGACTCTCGACTCTTGACTATCTTAACCTTAACCTGCTTTTATCTTTAGGGGTGCACGATTTGGTGCACCTGCACGGTTAATGTGCCCCAAATCGTGCACTTCACCCCCATTCCGGATAACAGGGAAGACGAAATCCCCTGATCTTCGGTTGGGGACATCATGATTTTAGAGCAACTTTCGTGCCATATACTGGAGCTTAACGCCCCATATCTTGTCCCAGCATAACGAGCCCCGGTATATCGTCCATCATCTTGTGAAGGATCTCCAGTCGAATCGCCTCCCTGATCCCCTTCATCAGATGAAGATAGAAGTGGAGGTTATGGATCGTGTTGAGCCTATGTCCCAACATCTCATCCGATAGATGTAGATGCCTGAGATAGGCTCTGGTGAAGTTGCGGCAGGTATAGCAGGTGCAGTTCGGGTCGAGCGGGGAAAAGTCCCTTTTATATTTGGCATTTCTGATTTTGATGATCCCCTCTGTTGTGAAGAGCGAGCCGTTTCGCGCGTTGCGCGTGGGCATGACACAATCGAACATATCCACGCCCTTGCTGACAGCATAGAGTATATCCTCCGGTTTCCCCACGCCCATGAGGTATCTAGGTTTATCGGGCGGCAGGAGAGGTGTTGTGAAAGCTATCATCTCATACATCAGCTCTTTCTCCTCGCCCACGCTGAGCCCGCCTATGGCGTATCCGGGGAAATTCATCGCTGTGGTAGCCTCAACACTCGCCTTGCGCAGATCCTTGAACACCCCTCCCTGAACGATGCCGAAGAGCATCTGATGCTTGTTCCTATGGGCTTTCTTACACCTTTCAGCCCACCGCAATGTCAGCTCCATCGCTTTCTTGGCGTATTCATACTCACACGGATAGGGAGCGCATTCATCGAAGGCCATTATGATGTCGGCACCAAGGGCGTTTTGAATCTCGATCGACCTCTCAGGCGAGAGGAACTTTTCTGAGCCGTCTATCTCCGACCTGAAGGTCACGCCCTCCTCGCTGATGGTTCTGAGCGGGGCGAGGCTGAAAACCTGGAATCCACCGCTATCCGTGAGGATTGGGCCCTTCCAACCCATGAACTTGTGAAGGCCACCCGCCTCCTCTATCACGTCCTCCCCGGGACGCAGAAAGAGATGGTATGTGTTTGAAAGTATGATCTCCGCTCCGACCTCCCTAAGCTCATGAGGTGAGAGGGATTTAACGGCAGCACGGGTTCCAACCGGCATGAAAGCTGGAGTGTTGAAGATCCCGTGCGCCGTCCGAACCCTTCCCAATCTAGCGTCTGTGAACCTGTCCTCCTTGAGTAGGTCGAACCTTCCGGGCATAGCTCAGGATTTTTTAAGTATCACCACCTCGACTTCGGCCGGCGCCAGCTGTTTGAACCTCTCCGCGTCCCTGCTCGTACCCACTATGGCTCCGTAATGCATCGGTATGGCCACTTTAGGCTTTATCACCTCGGCCGCCCGGGCGGCTTCCTCCGCCGTCATGACATACGTGCCCGAGACGGGCAGCAGGGCTATATCCACCTCCAACCCTTCCATCTCCGGTATCAGATCGGTATCGCCGGCATGATAAACCTTAACCCCGCCGAAATCGACGATGAACCCCAATCCACCATAGGATTTCGGGTGGAACCTTTTGGTGGGATTGTACGCCGGAACGGCTTTGATCCTGAGCCCCTTAACCGTTACCTCATCGCCGGCTTTCACTACCCTTACGTCACCCTTCAACCTCTTGGCCGATGAGCTGTTGGTGACGATCACAGTGTCATCCTTGCGGATGCGGTTGATGTCATCCACCGAGCAGTGATCGTAATGGTCGTGCGAAACCAGTATCAGATCGGCAGGTTCACCTCCGGAGATCTGATAGGGATCGAAATAGATGTTCTTGCCCTCAAATTTCACCAGAAATGCATCATGTCCGAGCCATCTGATGTTTTTGACAAATCCTTTCACGTCCATCTCGCACCCTCCAACCTCGCTTTGGATCTGAGGCCAAAATTGATTATATCAGATTTAGGAGGACTTTTCAATAATTTAAACCACCGAGACGCAGAGATTCACAAAGCTATTAGCGATCGGCTTTCAGTGGTCAGCTTGAAAACGGTCATTTACTGTTCTATCTCATCGAACTTGACACCGAAATGAAATGGTATTAGGATTAAAATCAAACTTCGCTGAGGAGGAGATCCGATGGTTATGATGGCCGATGCGCCCTTCGATCTATGGGGAGTCGACCCATTAACAAGGGTATTCGAGGACACAACGTTTGAAGGGGGACTTCCTTCCCTCAGGATAAAAGCGGCCCGGAACGAGTTTGAATCGGTCCAGCTCGTTATAAGGGCTAAACGCGATCTCACATCCGTTAGAGTGGAAGTGGGCGATCTAGAAGGCGAGCGAGGTGGCTCCATCCCCTCTGAACGGATCAAGCTTAACTTCGTGGGATTCATACCGCTTTCCAAAAACACGCCCAACACGCCGGATTACAGGCTCGAGAGAAAAGCCCCCTATCGAGTGCCCGATCCGCTCCTAGACGTCGAAAGTATGGACATAAAAGCTGAGAGGTCACAGCCTGTCTGGATCACCGTACACGTCCCCAGGGAGGCGTCCCCTGGAAGTTATCGGGGAGCCGTGAAGGTCTTATGCGAGGAGGGAGAGGGCGAGATACCGATCTACCTTGAGGTTCTACCCTTCGAGCTGCCGGAGGAGCGACATCTACTGGTGACAAACTGGTTCAACGTTGGGAACATCGCCAAGGCACATGGGGTGGAGCTGTGGTCCGATGAGTTCTTCGAGATGCTGGCCAAATATGCCAAGATCATGGCCGAACATCGCCAGAACGTCGTTCTCATCCCATGGTCCCTGGTCAGGGTGTATAAAGACGGTGAGAAACTTAGCTTTGATTTCTCACTCTTCGACCGGTTCGTCGAAGTTTTCTTCGATGCAGGCGTGCGGGACAGGATAGAGATATCACATGTAGCACACCCGAAATCCGGGTGGGGAACGGAAGTGGTGCTGTCGAGTGTGACCGCTGTTGACGTGAAGACGAATGAGAAGGTTAAACTTCCGCCGGAGGAGGGACTCGGACCACTGCTTTCAGCGCTCCAGGATCATCTCGATGAGAAGGGATGGCTTGAAAGATCGATGATCCATATCTCAGATGAGCCGTCGCTTTCGAACATCGAATCCTGGAGAAAAGCCTCCCAATTCGTTCACACCTATGCGCCGAAATTGAGAAGGATAGACGCGATAGAGTCAACCGAGTTTGAGGGATACCTTGAGGTGTGGGTGCCGAAGCTGAACTACTTCTCCACATGGGGTGAGCTATATGAGGAGGCGGCCAAGAGAGGTGCTGAGGTATGGTTTTATACCTGCTGTCATCCCTTCGGCTTTTACCCGAACCGCTTCCTCGACTATCCCCTTGTCGCCACCAGGAGCCTACACTGGATAAACTACGCCCATAAGCTTTGCGGGTACCTACACTGGGGGTTGAACTTCTGGAGGGACGATCCGTTCGGTGAGCCTGCCCCGAACCTGCCTCCCGGCGACACGCACATAATCTATCCAGGGAGAGAGGGTCCCTTGAGCTCGATCAGGTTCGACGTCATGCGTGACGGCATAGAGGACTTCGAGTATCTGATGCTTTTGGAGAGGAAGCTGGAGGAGGTCAAGGAAAAGCTCGGCGAGCCCGCCCGTCCCTTCTCCCCGAGGAGGAGAAGCGAGGAGATATGTCGGATGTTCATCGATGAATATGACGATTACGGCTCGGCGACCGATCTAATGGAGCTCAGGGAGAGGCTCATAGAGGAGATCACGCTGGCCGATAGACCTCCTCTTGCCATCGTCGAGACATATCCGAGGGAAGGGTGTGAATTGATACCAGGGCCGGTCGTGGTCGAAGTGAGAGGAGCCGTCGAGGAAGGGGGCAAGGTGAAAGTGGACGGCAGAGAGGTTCAGGTCAAAGATGGAAGATTCATCGCCACCTCATCGGAAGCGTGGAAGGAAGGCAAGGTTAGGGTGGAGATATCAAAGGGGAACTCCTGTAAGGTGATCGAGCGTTATTTCACGGTACTGGACTTCTGAGCTCACAGATACCTCTCCACGAATGAAAGGCTTTCAGGATCGAGCTCCTGAAGGTCTGAGATCTGGTATCTATTGCCGTGCCGAACTTCCTCGAGTGCGCGTTGGTGTAGCGGGTGAGTTCGATAGTCCGGCCGTTGTGTTTAGCCTCCAGCACTCCACCGCCGATCAAAGCTTTGGTCTCCACCGACTCTATCTCGCTCAGCAGGATCTCGATTCGCCTTTCAGCCTTGTCGCCATCCGAGGAGAGGATGAGCAGGCTATCACCGGCGACGATGAGCCACTGTTTCCCGAAATTTCCGTGCTCCGCATTGCCGCAGATCCTAATTTGGGATGTCAGGAAACCTGGATGTTTTTTCTTGTAAATCCGAATCTGACATGTGGCCCTACTTCACCTCCCTGAAGTAGAGGTCGATCTTTGCTATGAGGCTTTTGTAATTCTCCTCTTCCTCACAGCTCCTCCAAAGGAACCAGGACCTCGCAATCTGGCTCCTAAAAACTTGTTCTGGAATGCTCGCCGCCCTTATTCTCATGGATTCCACCTTAGGTCTTATCGCCATAGGACCTATGTATTCCTTTTCCGGTATGGCTGTTAATACACCGCTAATATCCACAGAAATTTCCCTCTTGGGCTTGACCTCGTAGAAGAACTGCGTCTGGTAGTTTCTCTGCGGTCCCATTACCCGTATATCTATTCCGATATACTGGGTTTTCTCCCCGAAATTTAACAACTTTGCCCTAATGGATTTTATGCCTTCCTTCGGATCGCCCTCAATATGAAGGTCGTGCAGGATAGTGGTTTTCTCCAATTTCCTCGGATCAATATCGAACTCGTTCATCTCAAGCTTATCAGCATCAACTTTAGCTGGGATGTCGTAGTATCTCGCCTTCTTAAGCTTAAGAAGAATTTCCTCTCGAGATGATTCAGAGACAGTCACTTCCACTACATATCTCAGTGGACCGGTGTAATCCCTGTAATCGGAAGAGGGTATTCCGGGCATGGGAACCACGTAGTTTATCTCCTTCTCCTCGCCGGGTTTGATCTCCATATCATTACCCCAACTAAGCTGCGCCGTGGTCGGGATATCGGGCCTTGAGATAACGTGGACGAGAGCTATTCTCGCTTCCTCCGAGCTGTTGGTCAAAATTAGCCTTACATCGACTCCATCCCTAAGACCATCCCATGACCAATCCAGCCCCGTAGAATCTCGAAACTCCTTTGAGCTTACCTGTCTTAGTTCACCGAACTGGATGCTTTTTACCTCCAGTCCACCTTTCATCTTCTTTCACCTCCTCTGTAAGTTTAACCTTGCCCCCACCTAGGCGTTCCGAACGATAACCCGTAGATACGGGTGAGGGGTGGGAGTTCCTCCTCAACCTCTAACCTCTCGAAGACACCTATTGACTGGAAGAAAAAGATCAGTTTCTTCTCCATGAACCTCATCTTTGCCTTTATTACTTCCCAAAGCTCAGGTGGCGCCTCCTTCTTAGGAAGAAGCTTAAGCAGCATCTGAGCCCGCCTGAATTTCTCAAGCTCCTCCCTGCAAGCTTTACAGCTTTTAAGATGGTCCCTGAAATCCTCAAGCCCTTCCTCTGAAAGCTCACCGTCTATGAAATCTGAGAAAAGCCTTCTATACCCCTCACATTTCATCTCTATCATCCTCAAGGTATTTTGAGATAAGCTTTTTAAACTCGCCCCTTGCCCGATGTGCCCTCATCTTGGCGGCGCCCACGCTGCAATCTAAAATCTCCGCTATCTCCCTGTATGGCAACCCCTCAATCTCCCTCAGCGTGAGGATTATCCTGTTCTCCGGCGAAATCATGCTGAAAACCTCCTCGATCTTCTCCTTTAGCTCCCTCTCCGTGAGTAAAAGCAAGGGGTTTTCGTTCGAGGAAAGCTCCTTAAAGTTTTCAATAGGCTTTTCGGCGAGGGTGATCCTCCCCCGCTTTTTCAGAAGATCGTAACAGAGATTGACCGTTATCCTGTAAACCCACGTTCGGATTGAGCTTTCCATCCTGAAGTTCCTCAGATTGAGCCAGATCCTTATGAACGTCTCCTGGGTTATATCCTCAGCATCCTGGTGGTTTCCTAGAACTCGAAACGCCACGTTGTAGACGTCATCCTTGAGGAGGTAGAAGAGTTTCTCGAACGAGGGGATATCGCCGTTTTTACATCGCTCAATCAGGTCTCGATTTATCCTCCTCGCCATAATCTGGCCTCTATTCATCGATTTCATCGTGTTAGACTTCGAAAACGGGATTTGGTAACAAGAGATTTTCAGCCGGCGAGATCGTATATCGGAGTGTAAAGGGTACGTATGAAGGAATTAAATAGGGTTGATGATCACATTATCCGCCAGGTTTTGAACTGATAAGTTCCCTACAAAGCTGAAGCACGAATTGGGCATCGTCGATCGCCTCAAGGGCATCCGAGTCCGAATAGAGTTCAGAAGCGGGAATTCCTCTCTCCTCATCGCCGTAGAAGCGGGCCAATAAATCACGAAGGGTTACCTTAGGCATCGTGATGACCAGCGACTCCCTTAAACAGCATGGGATTATCCTCCACGACGTGTTTCGGTTGACCCACTGGATGAACATGTTATCCTCGGCGACCGTCCGACCTATCCTCGCTTCCTGAAGTCCGGGGATCTATCGTCTATCGTTGAGAACCCGGCCACCACGCCGACCTCAGGATCGGAGAGGAAGCTCGTCATAACGGAGATCCAATCGAACGGGCGATGAGGTCCTGATACGATCGATCCCGATCTATCGCTTGCGCCGAGCCCGAAGGTCGGAGATAGCGTGGGCGAGGTTTTA
>CAZHVH010000071.1:0-11587 GCA_964535855.1 uncultured bacterium | reverse complement strand
TCGAGTAGAATTTTATCATAAAGTTAAGGCCGTTGCAAGCAGGATTGGGCGTATGTAGGGGTTTTCAGCGCTTTTCGCCGGCGCTGTAGCGGCAGGCCCCCGTGCCTGCCGGATTCAGGGGCACGCACAGGGGAACGCCCTTACCACGCCTGATTATGCCAAATCATTGAAAAGCCCTTGGGCGTATGAGGGCTTTTCAATGATTTAAACCGCCGAGACGCTGAGAGCGCAGAGATCCTATGAAGCTATCAGCAACCGGCCTTCAACAGTCAGCCTTTCGATAATTCTCTGCGTCCTCTGGGCTTCTGCGGTTCAGGCCTTCGAAGCAGTAGGAGCTAGGCATTCAAAGAAGAATGCCTAGCCCCTACTTGATTATGCTAAATCGTTGAAAAGCCCTGGGGCATATATCAACATTAGGATTCGCTCATATTATCGTTAAGTGTAGCGGAGATCCGAGAGGCCAAAAGTGCTTATTTCTTAGAGGATGATACCGCTACACTCAAGGGAAATAAGAGCGATCTGAGTATTCCTAAGCTGACGGGAGAGGTGACGACGAGATAAGTAAATATGGGATTCGCGGGGAAGAGATAGGCGGGGCATCCAGGTTAACGGATGCCCCGCTTGCGCTCAGAAGCTCATCTTGGCCTTGAGATAGACCTGATCCCTGTCCTTTATGCTGCTGAAAAAGCCCTTGCCCTCGCCGTGAAGCAGATAGGCGCCCAGCTTCAACTCGATGTTGTCCTGCGGGGAATAGCTTACCTCCGGGGTGAATACCATCCCGTAGTTCTCGCCCACATCGCTCCAGTCATCTATTCCGATCGAAAAACCTATCGGGGTTACCTTCAGCTCATCGTTGAGGAACTTCCTCTCCAGCCTGAATGCGAAATAATCGTTCAGGTTATCCCTCCCACGTTCGAACGGGAAACCATGTAGATACTGGAAGTTGACATATGTCCCGTCCTTGAAGGTATAATCCCATCCCACGACGAACTTGAGATACGGCTTATCCTCAAGCACAGTCGTCGTCTGACTCATCTGTCCCAGTGGAGTCGAGATGTTTGTGATCATATCCACCTTCTCGGGTATGAACAGGGCACACTCGGCCCATGTCCCGACCCTTACCTTCGGCAGCTCACCGGCCATATCGGCCCCTATCACCTGCATCTTCGGATAGATCATCTCCAGCTTCCCGTCCATCACCATCGGCCCCTGAGGAGGCATTGATGAAGCGGGCGGCTGGACGAGTTCAGCCGATTGGGAGTGCGGCCAAAGGGTTAGGGAGGACTGGATCGGAAGCTTATCCCTCCCGCGGTAGTAGCTCACCGAGATGTCATATCCTTTCAGATTGTTCGCTAAAAACCTCAAGCCGAAGGATGACGTCTCACCCAGCTTGTTTTCGGGCAGCTTAACCTCCTGTTTCACCTCGCCGAGGGTCATTCCGAGGCTCATTCCCTGAGGAGGATTTATCCCCTGATTTTCCATCAGCCCGGCGGTCCACTCCGGAGGCGGAAGGATGGATGGGGTGAGGACGGGGACGAAGACGCCGGTCAAGGTCAGATCCGTCTCCCCGACGCTCCAGTAAAGGGATGCCTTGATAGAATTAACCCCGAGCTTTTCGCCGAAATCGAACACGTCTTCCAGATCATCCGGGCAGATGTTGCTCGTGGGGTTTATCCTGTCGGCCGTGCCCCAGATGACGATCTGCTTTCCCATCCGCAGGTCCAGGTTATCGATCAGAAAGCTGTAGACGTCCAGATACGCTTCCTTCAGATCGATGCTCCACGGGGTTGCCCTATCCCTCTCGAATCTCTGCAGGTCGGCGAGCGTCCCGACTTTCGGAAACCCCATCTCCCGGATAGACGCCTCACTGAAGAGATGGAGGTTTTCCGATGGACTGCCTTCAAGCTTCAGATCGATCTCGCTTCGGTTCCACGTAAACTCCCTTTCACCTTGAACCCTAAACCTTGTATCGGTTTGAAGGTAGCCGTTCAGCGACACATCCGCCGAGGCCAAGGCGACGGAAAGGATCAATGCCGCGGCGGTAAAGAGAAAAGCTCCTCTCATCTCTCACCTCGTCCTTCTAAGGTATCTGGGCGTGAAGATCCTATCGCTTAAACCCGTGTCGAATTCTATTTTATCCTGGATCATCTTGGTGGAGTGGTTCTCCTTGAGATCCCTCATCTCCATCTCCTTTGCGGTCCAGTACTTTCCGATCTTGGTGATCTTTCTCCTCTCCAGCACCTTTTTCAGCTCTCCCTTCTTGTCGTAGTATTCGATCTTGACGGAGACGAAGTTATCCTTCCTGGCCCACATCTTCAGCTTGCTGTACTCCTTATCGACGCCGGGTTTGGGGGTAAGCTCCAGGATATAGAACTTATCGGTCGTCTGGAGCAGTTTCGCGTTATAGTCCTTGGAGAACCTGAATGTGCTCAGATCATCGTATGTGAAATCCGATCCGGCGAACTTGGTGTTTTTGACGTGCGAGGCGATCCTCCTTACCTTGTGAAAGGCGGGCATGTAGACGTACTGGATGTCGTTGGGCAGTGCCAAAAATCCGATTCCTCTCTGATCGGCTGGCGCCAAGATGCGAATTAGCCGTTTCTCATCTCCCTTCTGAAATGTCTCCGTCTTGCGTTCCTTCCGATTGCCGTTGGAATCTATCAGGATGGTGGTGGTCAACATGTGGATATCCTTAGGAGCTGTTGAGACCTCGTCCACCTTCTTGAGAATCTCCTCGCCCGTGAGGGCATATGAGGAGAGGGAGAGGATCAGAGGCAGTCCGAGACATAAGGCGATTACCTTTAAGGTTTTCATCCTCATTCCTCCTTTCAGTGATCGTTTACATTTTACGTTTTACCCTGCCGATAAGCAACATCGCCGGCAGATATATCATGGCCGATAGGGCGCTCACCACCATGGTCATCGAGACCATCCATCCGAAACGTCTGACGGGCGAAAGCTGGCCGAACAGCAGGACGGAGAACCCCAAGGCGACCGTCAGGGCGTTTATCAGGATCGCCCTCCCCGTGGTTTGAAGCGTCCTCTCCAGGGCCAGAGCCGGATCTGAAAGGCGATCCAACTCGATCTTATACCTGCTCGAAAAGTGTATCGAGTAATCTATACCGATACCTATCGCGACGCTGGCCAGCATCATCGTGGCGAAATCCAAAGCTACGCCAGCATACGCCATCACGGCGAAATTTATCAGGACGGTCAAGATGATCGGCGATGCGGTGATCAATCCCATTCTGATCGACCGATGCTGGATCGATAGGAGTATGAAGACCAGGACGAAGGCTATGATGAAGCTCTGGATCTGGCTTTTGAGCAGGTTCCTGTCCAACCGTTTGTAGATGGCCGGCAGGCCGGTCTGCTGCATGGTGATCTGAACTCTTCTCACGCCAGCCTTTAGACCCAAGCTTGAGGGCACCCCCCAGAACTCCTCGTTGATCGTCCACAGGTCCTCCCGCAGATCGTCCTTGAAATCAGGGTCTTTACGTAGGTTCTCGGGGAAAAGGGTCACAAGCCTCGATATGGCTGACTCAATTTTGCTCTTATGATAGGCGTCCCGAACCTTGGCCGCCAGCGTCTCGGCGGTTAAACCTGCCGCCTCCGGATCCTCCTTCAGAATCTCCGGGGGTATCTCTCTTTTCAGAAGGGCGAGGTAATCGGATTTCGTCCTTCGGCCTGAGGAGGCCATTTTCAGTATCTCCTCCACAAGAGGATCGATCAGGCTTTCAGGAACCATGATCTCCGATTCCATCTCGAAGTAGTTCCGCAGATCATCCCTCAGCTCATCGATTATCTCCTCAGACAGGTTCACCTCTGCCTCTAGAGCCTCCTCTATCTTATCCTTCAGCTTTCCCCTCTCGACCTTCAGCTCCGCTCCCCGTGCGGCGGCGTCCAGAATTATCTCCTCCGCTATCTCGCCGTAGAGCCAGCTTTTCGCTCTTTTCATCTGACCGGCCTTCAGATCTGACACCTGAACCACGTCGATTCGAGGGCTCAACCCTGAGATATAGCGGTTGACGGCGTCCACGATCTTGATCCTCTCCCCCGTCTCGGTTATTCCTACCTGCGCCTGGATGATCCCCTCAGTTCGTTTCTCGTTGACGAGCTGTTTCAATATCTCCTTGCCCTCTATGAAGAACCAGAGGTTCGCCACGCCCTCAGAGGTCTCAGGGATCGTGTAGTGGCCGTTCATAACCCTGTTCATCTCACATATCAGATCGGCTATAGATTGGGAGTTGCTGACATAGGGCAAGGAGTTAAGGAATTTCTCCATCCTACGCATCTCTTTGAGAACAAACGGGTCGCTCATATCCCCCTTGACGACGATCTGAATCGGGATCGACCCGCCGAACTTTCTCTGCATCATCTCCTCCGAGATGCGGACGAGGCTGTCTTTAGGGAAGTACTCCATGAGATTCACCTCTCGGCTGATCCTGGGCAGACCGGCGATGGCGATGGAAGCTAGGGCGAGTGCTCCGATCAGCACGAATTTCCCGCGCCTTAAGATGAAATCGGTCATTCGACCGGCCAATCGCTCAAAGATAGGGTGACCTTCGCCTTCGGATCGCTGCCGCATCCCCTTAGGCTTGAGGAGGGAGAGCAGGGCTGGGATAAGGGAAAGGGACATGAGGGTCGCGACTCCCACCCCTATGGCGGTGAAGACCCCCGCGTCGGTGATGGCAGTGATATAGGCTCCGATGAAGGAGAGAAAACCTATCAGGGTGGTCAATCCCGCAAGCAGGATCGGCACTCCGACATCGCCCAACGCCGCAATTGTTCTGGCCTTCCCATCCCCACTCTCCTCATAATATTTGGACAGAAGATGGATGCCGTATGCTGTCCCGATGGCTATGAGCAGGACGGGCGTTATATTGGATATGAGGGAGAAGGGCACACCGAGCCATCCCATAAGCCCTATCGCCCATACCACGCTCGCCACGACAGCCATAAGCGGTAGGATCACCCCGCGGGCGGATCGGAAGCTGAAAAACAGCACCAGCAGGACGACCCCGATCGCTATGGGGATCAACCTTTTAGCGTCCTGGAGTATGATCCTCTGAGCTTCAAGCGAGAAAACCGGACCACCGCTGTAGTAGATCTTAGCCCCCTTTGCCATCCTCTCGGCGGTCTCTTTTATCCTCTGAGAGACGCCGGATTTGTCCACATCCTGACTTAAGCGGCAGATTATGAGGGTGATCCGGCCATCGTCCGAGATTATCCTCCCACGATACATCTCCTTTGAGAGCACATATTTCCTCAGCCGCTTGAGCTCCTGAGGGGTGGAGGGTAGGTTATCCTTGTCTATGAGATTTCCGACCTCCAGTGTTCCCTCTACCTCACGGATGTCTATCGTATTGGTCAAGCTTATCACCGATGACACACCTTTGACCTCTTTAAAGGCCTCGGTGAGGTCTCTGACCAGCTTCAAGGCCGGGTATGTGAAAACATCATCCGTCTCGACCCCCACCATCACTATGGAATTTCCTTTATACTCCTCGCCTATCCGATTGTAGAGCTTAACGGCGGGGTCATCGGGTTTGAGGTAACTCGTGAAATCGCTGTTGACCCAAAGTCGGGTGAGACCCAGGGCGAAAAAGCCCGTCAGGATGACCGTTCCGACGATCACCGACAATCTATGTCTCAGTACGAACTCGGCGAACTTCCTCATGGCTCTATCTCCTTTCACGTGAGGAATGTAAAGGCTGCCCCTAAAAGAGCCTTAGGATTAAAGTTCCAGATATGTGAATACTCGACCGTCCCGTAGTCGTTACAGATGTGGCATCGATGGCTGAGCCTCTGATACTCCCTGTATTCCCCCATCCTCAGCACCTCGCCGATGGGGGTTTTAACGAGGTTGGCCAAGGGTTTACGGCTGAGGCAGATCCGCACGTCACCGTTAGGCTGAACGGTGAGGCATACCTCAAGCGAATGGCATTTATATCTCCTCTTACCGCCGATGAAGGTATCGAGATACGCCAGAGAGTTGTTTATCCTGTGGCCGCGCAGCTTATAACGTCTGATCAGCTTGAATATCTCGCTTTCCTCCTCCGGCGGAAGCTTGAAAGATGAGGCGTTACGGGTTGAAAAGGGCATGTATGTGTTCATCGACTCGAAGGCTATCGAGACACCCAGTCGATCGGCGAGGGATATCATCCCTTTCACATGCCTGCCGTTCAACTTCGTTATAACGCAGTTTATGGATATCTTCATCTTGGGCTTAACCTGCTTAGCCCGGTAAATCCCTCGAACTGCCTTTCGGAACAGCCCCGGATATCCCCTGAACAGGTCGTGTTCCTCGGAGGGGAAGTCTATCGAGACGATGAGGGCATCCAGGTTCGGACAAAGCTCAGGGGCCATCTCCTCGAGCCGGTATCCGTTTGTGATAAGCAGAGTCACGAACCCCATCTCGTGTGCTCCTCGGACGATCTGAACGATATCGCCTCTGACGAGCGGTTCCCCTCCCCACAACACGGCCGCCGCAAATCCGTTACGCCTTGCATCCTCGTAGATCGAAAGCACCTGATCGGTCGAGAGTTCCTCCTCACCGTAACCGCGCCAAAGGCATATCGGGCAGCGGCAGTTACACCTTGAGGTCACCAGATGGGAGAGGAGAAAAGGACGATGGGTGATGAACCTCGTCCTGATTACGGCGATGAAAGCTTTCAGAAGGAAAAGAACACGTCTGCCCTTCTTAACCATCACCCAAATGCCTCTTCTTCCGGCGAAGCCATAGCCGTAAGCTTCTCCGGACGTGATCTACTTCCAGCGAGGATTATCAGTCCGACCATAACCCACACGATTTTCCTCAGCCTTTTGACTATCCCCATCGAAAGCCCCACTGTGGGGTCAAGTCCCATCGCTTTGAAAATATACACCTGTCCCCCCTCCGATGCCCCGAGACCCGAGGGAAGAAAAGCGAAAAGCGTAACAATCAGCACCGTAAGGGAGGCTATGAGCCAGGCGGAGATAAAGCTGACGCTGATGTCCCAAAACCTCAATATGATCCACGTCTCCAGGCTCCCCCCCATTATCCTCGCGGATAAATGCATGATCAAAGCCAGGAAGAACTTACTCTTATGATCCCGGTAAAATGAGGAGAGATATTCATCGAAGGTAAGGGTCTTCACATCTTTCCTAACCAGCTTAACCTTTCTGAACGCCCTCACCACCGAGGAACCGGGGGCGTGGAGCTGGGCGAATATCAGGAAGAGCATGAGGATCGCCCCGATAACCGTCATGACCAGTATGGCTACCTTAAACCTCAATGGGAGGGTGAGATACCTGAACCCCAAGACCACGCCGCTCATGGCGAAGAGGATTCCGGCGAGGCTGGAGATCGTCCTGTCTATCACCACCGATGCCATCCCGCGGCTGAAAGGGATCTCATCCCTTATCAGGGCCGCCTTTAACGGCTCTCCGCCGAGGCTCATAAACGGTATCGTGGCGTTGATCGCCTCGCCCGCAAGCCAGGCTTTAAATAGCTTGAGGAATTTTACTCTGCGTTCAACCCCGATGACCGTTAACCATGCCCCCGTGTTAAGCGACTCATATGAAAGGCACAACACGAGGATCGGCACGAACTTCCATTTGAGCGATTTTAAATTCATCCAGATCGGGTGAGGGCCAATTTTGAATATGAAAAGGGCGAGCACAAGCATGCCAAGAGCTGGTCCTGCCAGTCTGAGCCATTTCATCACAGACCACCTGATCTGATGATCGTTATCAATAGCCAAAGTCCCAGGATGGATGAGATGGCCAGTCCGATCCCACCTAGGGTTGATGCCCCTCCCCTGGAATGCATGACGATAGCCGAGGCGACAACCAGAGCGGCGGTTATGAGGCCGAACGTGAGCCGGTTGACGGATCTGTTGAGCTCCGTTAAGAAGATATTCAGCCGTTCCCACTCCGCCGTTATCTTCAAGTTGCCCTTTTTGAGCTTAGCAGATATCACCCTCGCATCGATCGGGAGCGATCTGACCAAGTCGAGGGAATCCTGGGCGAATTCCATCGCCTCTTTGGCAAGCCGGGACGGGTTCAGCTTACGGGCGGTCATCCTGAGAACATAGGGTTTGGCGAGGGCGAACATATCGAACTGGGGGTCAAGCAGCCTACCCACACCTTCCATCGTCACCAACGCCCTGAGCATCAGCGTGTAGCTTGACGGCACCTTCACCCTGTGTGATCGGACGATCCACATCAACTCGTCCATGATAGCCCTCATGTCGAGCTGATAAAGCGGGCGTTTGTAGTATCTATCCAGAAAATCGGAGATATCCCTCTTCAGCTCGTCGGTATCCCGCGTTTCCTCCAGCATTCCGAGCTGATAGAGCGTTCTGACTATCAATCCGGCGTCCTTATACACCATCCCCGCTAGCAGCCGACCCAGCGACTCCATCTCTTCGGGGGTTAATCTACCCACCATGCCGAAATCCACCGGGACGATGACGTTACCTTTGATCACAAATATGTTGCCGGGATGGGGATCGGCGTGGAAGAAGCCATGTTCGAAGACCTCCTTCAGGACGGCTTTGGCGCCGTTTAGGGCCACGGTTCTTCTGTCCAGCCCCAGCGACTCAAATCTCTCCACATCTGAGATCTTGATTCCGTCCACGAACTCCATCGTCAGAACCCTTCCTGTGGTCAGCTCCCGGTACACCTTAGGAACGTAGATGGTGGGGTCGTTCTGGAAATTCCGGGCGAACCGGAGCATGTTATTCGCCTCTCCGGTGAAATCCAGCTCTCGATAGATGCTCTTGGCGAACTCGTTTACGATCCCAACGGGGTCGAAGGGCGCTTCGTCGCCGAGCCGTCTCTTCGCTATCCCGGCTATCTGAAGGAGGATATCTATGTCCGTCTCGATCACCTTTCTGATGCCGGGACGCTGGACTTTAACCGCCACAGGCTCACCGTTAAGCTCGGCCTTATGAACCTGGGCGAGCGAGGCGGCGGCTATGGGGAGAGGGTCGAAGCGAGAGAACCTGGACTCCAAGGGAGCTTTGAGCTCCTCTTCCAGCACTCCTTTGACCTCCTCGAAATCGCACGGCGGAACCCTGTCCTGGAGCTTTTTGAACTCCTCGGCGAATTCAGGGGTGATCAGGTCGGGGCGCATGCTGAGCATCTGGCCGAGTTTTATGAAGGTCGGGCCCAGCTCTTGAAGCGCCAGTCTCGCCCGCTCAGCCCTCTCGAGCTCCTTTATCCCCTTAGGGACCCTCCACCGCCGTTTGACAGAGCTGACGAGATCGCCGAACCCGTATTTGACCAGAACCTTCAGTATCTGCCGATACCGCCCTATGTCCCTGTATACCCTACTGAACCCCTTCACTTTTCCTCTCTTCTCCAAGTGCTGCATCGATCGCCGTATTCACGGCGGATTTAATCGCCAGGAGCACCTCTCGCCTGGCGTTTTCCAGATGTCGGGCCGCCTCCGAGGATCTGACCTCCTTGATTAAGCTTAAGAGTCGACGGATAACCATCCCCTTTCACCTCCTTCACCGATTTGGACCTTATCAACCGTCTCGCCTATGATTTCATTCCACGCCTCCCTGTTGTTTATACATCCCGGATCGGGAGCGGTGGGGTCGCCGAAATAGGCGTATGCCCTCGCTCGGCATCCACCGCATATATCCCTGAACTCGCACACCTTACAGTGCCCCTTCAGGTTTTCCCTGTCCCTCAATACCCTGAAAACATCAGCCTCCTCCCATATCTCCTTCAGACTCTGCTCCCTCAGATCTCCCACCACCAGATCCTCCATGAAAACACACGGGGTCACTTTCCCGTCGGGCTGAATGCAACAGTATGCCCTCCCAGCTCCGCATCCTCCCAGATACTCGGCCACATGTTTGGCCGATCTGCTCCTTGTCTTCATCGCATAGTGCATGGCGACGGGAATATCGGGCGATGCATAGCAGACCCTGGCAAGCTGAGGTGCTGTGGCGCATACCGCTATCCTCTTCTCGTTTATATACCCGTAGATCCTCCTCAGCATCTCCTCCCTCTCCTGAGGTGAAAGGTCTATCGAGGCGGACTCCCTTCCCCTGCCCGTCGGGATGAAGTTGAAGGCGAAGAATTTTCTGACGTCCAGGAGGAGGGCCAGATGATATAGATCGTCAAGCTCATCCAGGTTCAGCTTGGTTATCGTGGATGCTATCCCCACATCCATCCCGGCTTTCACAGCCCTCTTGATTCCGTCAACTGTTCTCCGCCAGCTCCCCTCCACGCCTCTGAAGGCGTCATGTTTGTGGGAATCGGCGCTGTCCAGGGAGACCTCCAGGTAATCCACCCCTGCCTCTTTCAGCTTCCTAACCATCTCCTCGCTCAAGAGGGTTCCGTTTGTGGCTACGGTGACCCACAATCCCCTCTCCTTGGCGTGCCGGATGACGGGGATGAGATGTGGGCTCACCAGCGGCTCCCCTCCCGATATCCCAAGTATCGGCACTACCATATCGGCTACCTGATCGACGACGTTCAGCTTCTCGTCGAGGGAGAGCTCGTTCGGATATAACGACCTCCCCCTCCACTGGTAACAATGTTTGCACCTCAGGTTACAGGCGTTCGTGAAGTTCCAGACGATCATGATCGGCGCCGCAAGCGTCTGGGGACGGTTGAGGCCGTAAGACCCGAGGGTCTTAACCCCCAAAAACAACATCCTCCTATATAGCTGAGAGCTCAATACGGAGCTGACGAATCGATCGGTGTGGAGTTCCCTCTGGAAGAGGTGCAGGGTGGAGAGGAGCAGCCGAAGCTCCGCCCTCTCCTTGACGCCGAGCTTCCCATCTCCCTCCTCGGAGAGAAGCATCCTCGCAAGGGGAGGGCTCTCGCCCTCCGTGAGGTTTCTGAGAAGCGATCTCACGGGGGAGGAAGAGACGATCTTCTCAAACATTGTCAATTTCAGATTCATCGCTCTTCTCCTTTATTTAAATCAGTGTCATCGCCGCCCCAGATAGAAGCGGGATGGTGAGGTTGTCGTCCGGGGGTATGGGCGCCAGTTCGGCGAGCGTGGCAACTGCCGCCCCGAGGACAACCTTTCTGAAATCCATGCCGTAAAGGGAGATCGGAACGAGCCCGATCATCAGACAGGAGACAAAGCAGGCGATTGCCCCTTCAACCGTCTTCCCCCTCCACAGTCTGAGCTCACCCAATATGGACCCCGCCGCCACGCCTGCCACATCCCCGACGGCGAGGAAGAGGATCGCTGTGGCGGCTATCTCCCTCCTGAAGATAAGCGCTGTCGCCAGCGTGCCTATGAGGAAATAGATGTGTCCGGCAACCTTCCCCTCCTCCTCTTCCCTGACCAGCATGTGAAACCGGAGCATGAACCATCTATTTGCTCTCCCATTCCTCAGACGAATCGCCTCGAACAAAAGCGCCAAGATCAACGCCGATCCCAAGGCGGCTATCACCCCCTTTTGGGGGAGAAAAAGGATCAGGACCGAAGCCACGCCCGTTATCAGATGGAGCAGGCTTCTCCACGGCTTAAATCCCTCACCGATCGTTAAGAGCCGTTCTCCTCCGCTTTTTATCTGCCGCAGATAGAGGAACAGCCTTTCCATAGCGATTCCCCGCCTTTACGGAG
>CAZHVH010000070.1:0-11591 GCA_964535855.1 uncultured bacterium | reverse complement strand
CTTATTGACTGATCGGGTTCACCTGTCGTATCATAAAAGCACGGGTTCACTCCACCGATATCTCAGAAGGAGGAGGAAATGATGATAGAGAGGGATGATTTGCAAGCCCTCGATGAGGAAAAAGAGGAGAGGGAAGGGGAGAAAAAGGAGAATGGAGGGAAAGAGGAGAAAAAGGAGGAAAAGAAGGAGGAGAAAAAGGAGCTGCCTTCCTTTGAGGAGGCCGTTAAAGAGTGCGAAAAGGTTGAGGGTCTTTTCTCCTTCTACATAAACAAGGAGGAGAACAAGGTCCTGATGGAGATAGCCCCCGATCAGTTCGACAAGATCTTCCTCTGCTCTCTAACCAGGGAGGCATCCGACGGCTATTACTTCGACTCCGGGTCGATGATGTGGGATTTCCCCTTTTTTCTCAAGCGGATCGGCAGGAGGGTCCAGCTGATATATAAGAACGTCAGGTTCAGGGCAGATGAGAGATCTCCGATCCGAAAGGCGATCGAACGGGGCGTAAGCGACTCGATCATGGGTTCCGCCAAGCTCGAAAGCAAGCCTCATCCTGAAAGGGGAAGTGTACTCGTGGACGCCAAGGGTTTCTTCGTTCAGGATATCGATCTGGTGACCTACTCGCTGAACGAAAGGATCAAGGCGGAATACTCCTTTGATGAGGAGAACAGCTACATCGAACTTGTCAAACCCTACTCCCAAAATGTCGAGATCGACGTTATAATCCACTTTAAAAGCACAAAACCCAAATCGGCCTACACTGTGGCCGACTCGCGCAGTTTCATCCACCGATATCATTATAGCCTCTCGATCATCCCGGAGACGGATTACCGGCCTCGTCTGGGAGATGACAGAGTCGGGCATTTCCTAACGATGTATCAGGATTACACGGACCTGACAAGGGAGACGCCCTATGTCCGGTACGTTGAGAGGTGGCATCTTGAGAAGGCTGACCCCGACGCTGAGATCTCCCCGCCCAAAAAGCCTATAGTCTTTTGGCTTGAGAATACGATCCCACATGAGTATCGTGAGGCGGTTAAAGAGGGGATTCTGCTTTGGAACAAGGCGTTCGAAAGAATTGGGTTCAAGGATGCGATCGTGGTCAAGGAACAGCCGGATGATGCCGATTGGGAGGCGGGGGATATCCGGTACAACACCGTTCGGTGGATCGTCCGACCCGGAAGCGGCTATGCCGTCGGACCTTCCCGGGCGAATCCTTTCACCGGTGAGATATATCACGCCGACATACGCATCGGGGCCGACATGATCCGAGCGGCGTTCGGAGAGCTGGAACAGTTCGTGGATCCGGTTTCGGCGGATTCCGAAGGTAAGGACTCATTTGAAAAGCTTCTGTCGAATCACCAAATGGGCCTTGCGTTGCATGCCGCCTTCGGATGGCATATCATCTCAGCGAGAGAGGGTATCTCGCCGGATCATCCGAAGGCGAAGGAGTATCTGCACGACTACCTCGTCCATTTGGTGGCCCATGAGGTCGGCCATACGCTGGGACTTCGACATAACTTCAAAGGAAGCATCCTTCATCCCGTCGATAAGCTTCAGGATAAGAAGTTGACGAGAGAGGAGGGATTGGCCGGCTCCATCATGGATTACGTTCCCGTCAATATCGCACCCGAGGGCCTTGAACAGGGAGATTACTGGCAAACCACACTGGGACCTTACGACTATTGGGCGATCGAGTATGCCTATAAACCGATAGATGCTGAGACGCCCGAGGATGAGCTGGATGAGCTTGAGAGAATAGCCTCCAGGGTCTCCGATCCAAAGCTGGCATATGGGACGGATGAAGATGCCTTCCCCGTGCCTTGGGGGATCGATCCGACCTGTAATAGATGGGACCTCGGTGAGGACATGCTGGAGTATCATAAGAAACAGATCGCATTGGCGAAGGAGTTGTGGGAGAAGATAGAGGATCACTTCGATAAGCCCGGAATCCGATACCAGAAGATTCGGCGTGCCTTCGGCTATGGGCTTTCACAGTATCGGATCGCCGCCATGAACGTGCCGAAGTATATCGGCGGGATCTACCACCGGCGGGATCACATAGGCGATCCGGGTGGACGCCTGCCGTTTGAGCCCGTCCCACCTTCGAAACAGCGTGAGGCGCTCGAATTTCTGACGACGGAGTTCTTCAGCTCGGAAGCCTTCAAGCTTTCCCCCCAGCTTCTGAACAAATTGGCGCCCGAGAGATTCTGGGACTTCGAGGGATCGGTGTGGCGGATGGATCGGATCGACTATCCCGTCCACGAGGTTGTGCTCTCGATCCAAAGGTCGATCTTGGACGGCCTTTATCACCCCCTGTTGCTATCGAGGCTTTTGGACATAGAGCTGAGATACGGTGAGGAGGAGGATAGATTCACGATGGCGGAGATGTTCCAGAAGTTGAGGGAGGCTATATGGTCGGAGCTGGAGGAAATGGCGGACATCAATAGCTTCCGGCGTGCCCTTCAACGCGAGCATCTATCCAAACTGATAAGACTGGTGCTTAAACCGGAGGGAAGAACCCCTCAGGATGCCAGCAGCCTGGCACGTATGGACCTCATAGCCATCATGGAGAGGATCAAAAGAGCGCTGGCTGAAGGTGATTTGGATTCCTACACCAGAGCTCACCTGGATGAGTCCCTCGCCCGAATCGAAATCGCCCTCAAACCGATCGCCGAGAAAAAGCTTGCCGATTGAGATGAGGCGGAGGGTGAGGGTCAAAGGAGGCCCTTGCCCCTTCGCCTAGCTGTTACTGTGGATCGCTGATAGCGGACGCTAGGGTTGGGTTTCGCACACTCCGAATTGAAATTTTTTCTTGACAAGGATTTCAATTGTGATATAATACAGTGGGAAAAAGTGGGAAAAAGTGGGAGAGGTATGTTTACCGGCGAGTATGAGTGCACCCTCGACGAGAAGGGAAGGGTTAGTATACCCTCCAAATTCAGGGAGGTCCTGAATCAGAGGTATAACTGCAAGTTGATCCTCTCCCGCTGGTTTGACGGCTGTCTGGCCCTTTTCCCTTATGAGGAATGGGTTAAGATAGCTAATAAACTTAGGGAAACCACGTCGTTCACTCAGCCGGAGGGACGAAAGCTACAGAGGCTCTTTTTCAGCAGCGCCATAGAATGCTCGCTCGACAAGCAGGGCAGGTTGATGATCCCACAGCGGCAGAGACAGATGGCGGGGATAAACCGACGGGTTGTTATGATCGGAATTGTGGATAAGATAGAAATCTGGGCGAAAGAGGCCATGGACAAATATTACAGTGAGGAGATGGAGCAAGGGCTGGAAGATCTGGCTGAGATGATAAATGTCCAGCTATGATCGCTTTCATATACCGGTTCTGCTCGATGAGGTTATGTGCCTCTTAAACCCCAAAGATGGTGGGGTTTATGTGGATTGTACCCTGGGAGCTGGTGGGCATGCCGAGAGGATATTGGAGCTCAGCTCCCCCGGCGGAAGGCTGATAGGGATAGACCTGGATTCAGAGGCGATATCCATCGCCAAAGAGAGGTTGGAGGGATTTGGGGATAGGGTAAGTTTCGTCCACGCCAATTTCGCCGATCTGGATGATATCCTTCGCTCGTTCGGCGTCGATGGGGTGGACGGCATACTCATGGATCTGGGTGTCTCATGGATTCAGCTCTCCGATCCGAAGAGGGGATTCAGCTTCCGCCTGGATGCGCCTTTGGACATGAGGATGGATAGGAGAATTCCCCTGACCGCCTGTGAGGTGGTCAACACCAAAAGCGAGGAGGAACTCCGCGAGATATTCCGCAAATACGGCCAGGAGAGGTGGGCTGGGAGGATAGCCAGGAGAATAGTGAGGTTCAGAGAGAGATCCCCCGTGCTCACCACCAGACAGCTCGCCCAGATAGTTGAATCCGCTGTGCCCGGCCGCGGAAGGCTTCACCCGGCGACTAGGATCTTCCTGGCGTTGAGGATATATGTTAACGGAGAGCTCGATAACCTGGAGAGAGGATTGGATTCGGCCATAAGATGGTTGAAACCAGGGGGGAGGATATGCGTAATATCATTTCACTCGCTCGAGGATAGAATTGTGAAGTGGAAATTCCGCGGGATGAAGACCCATTTGAGGATAATCACCCGAAAACCTATAACCCCTGGAGATGAGGAGGTGAAAGAAAACCCCCGTTCCAGGAGCGCCAAACTAAGAGCTGCTGAGGCGATTTAGATGAGAAAGGGGCTTTATCTGGTCATAATCTGTTTTCTTGCCATCGCCTTTGGTGTTTTAGCTTTTTTTCATATCTGGTTTAACATGCAGATGAGGTTTATCAACCTAAGGTTCCAGGAGCTTGATCGCGAAAAGCTCATCCTCAAGAACAACATCGATAAGCTCAGATGTGAAAAGGAGTATCTGAGATCGCCCGAGAGACTTGGGAAACTGGCTGATAAATTCGATATGACCCTCCCCGATGAGGAACCGACCATCATCATCAAATGAGGGGGAAGATGGTATCGAGGGTTCAAAGGGTCAGAGTTGTTATCTTCTTTATAGTCGTTCAGGTTTTCTTCCTCATAATGATAGCCAGGGTGCTACATATCGAGATGAACGCTAAAACGCTTAAGAAACGCTCGGAGGAGCTTATCACCGGTGAGCTGGGAACAAGGGTCCGGAGGGGCAAGATCACGGATAGAAACAGAAGAAGCCTGGCGATCAACATAGATACCCTCTCGGTGTGGGCGGATCCCACCTTGGTGAAAGACCCGGACGCTACGGCTCGAAAGCTGGCATCCATTTTAAAGATCGATCCTGAGATGATTAAAGAGAAACTGGAGCGAAAGGACAGGAAGTTCGTATGGCTGGCGAAGAAGCTGGATCTATCCCTGATGAAACCCATAATTGAGATGGTCAGATCAGGCGAGATCAGGGGAGTCTGGTTTGAGATTCAGGAGAAGAGAATTTATCCCAAGAGAGATCTGCTTTCACACGTCATAGGATTCGTTAACTTTCGCGGGGGCGGCATCAGTGGGGTTGAGAAATATTACAACGATCAGATCAAATATTACGAAACCACCCTCCACATATACAGGGACGCCCGGAATAGGATCTTCCACTATCCTGACGGCGAACCAAGTCTTCCCAGGTATAACAGCGAGCTGGTGTTGACGATAGATGAGATGGTGCAACACATCGCCGAGGATGAGCTCGATAAGGCCTGCAAGCTCTGGAATGCCTCCGGTGGGACGATCATCGTGATGAACCCCAAAACAGGCGAGGTACTCGCCATGGCGAATTACCCGCCCTTCGATCTGAACAGGTATGGGACGACGGCGGAGAGGGTCAAGCTGAACAGGGCTATTCAGATGACGTTCGAACCGGGGTCGATTTTCAAGATAGTTCCGATATCGGGTGCCATCGAGGAGGGGCTGCTCTCGCCATCGTCAAGCATTTTCTGCGGAAACGGCGTGTTGTACTTTCGAGGCCATCCCATACACGATATCGCCCCCTATGGGTGGCTGACATTGCGCCAGGTTTTGGCTAAATCCAGCAATATCGGCGCTCTCAGGGTCGCCAGAACCCTGGGGAAGGAGAAATTCGAAAAGTATATAAAGCTCTTCGGATTTGGTGAAAGGACAGGCATAGACCTGCCGTTTGAAAAAAGAGGCAACATCTCAGCCCTGAAGGTCTGGAGCGATGAGGCCATACTGACCTATATCCCGTTCGGGCAGGGTATAACCGTTACCCCTCTTCAGATACTCTGTGCCTTTAACGCCATAGCTAACGGTGGGGTGGTGATGAAACCCCACATCGGAATGGAGATTCGGGATAGCCGTGGGAACCTGATCGAGAAGTTCAAGCCTCAGGTTGAAAGGAGGGTCATATCGGCCAGAACAGCCGGGATGATGGCGCACATGCTAAATCTAGCGGTCAAAGAGGGAACGGGCACTAAAGCTCAGATAGAGGGGGTGGAGGTGGCCGGCAAGACCGGAACCGCCCAGAAGGCGGGGAAGAGGGGATATTCGAAGGAGAAGTTCGTCTCGAGTTTCGTCGGGTTTTTCCCCGTGGATAATCCCTCTTACTCCATCATAGTCGTCATCGACGAGCCTAAGGGGGAACACCATGGAGGAGACGTAGCTGCCCCTGTCTTCAGCGCCGTTGGGAGGAAGATACTGCAGTATGAGAAGGTCCGCGGTGTATACGCTAGGGCCTTTGCCGGGGAAGGACATGAGATTGAGGGAGCTATTTCAGGGCCTTGAGCCTCTATACTGTGACGCCGATCCGGATATGGAGATATCCGGCATAGAACATGATTCACGTCGGGTAGCTCCAGGTTACGCCTTCGTGTGTCTGACGGGATTTAAGCAGGACGGTCATCGGTTCATAGGAGATGCTATCACAAGAGGTGCTGTCCTCCTGGTCTCCGAGAGGGATCTCCACGCCATCGATGGAGTCAGCAGGGTTAAGGTCAAGGACGCCAGAGAGGCACTGGCACTTATGGCGGCGAACTTCTACGGCAATCCCTCCTCCGAGCTTAAGGTCATAGGGGTGACGGGCACAAACGGTAAGACCACAACGGCTCATCTGACATGGGCGATCCTCAGCTCGGCTGGAATCCAATCCGCCATCTTTGGCACGATAGCGCATAGGATTGGCTCTCACCACATGCCAGCACTGAATACGACGCCAGATGGGCTTGAGATACAGAGGATGATGAGGAAATCGCTCGAAGAAGGACTCAACGGCGTGGTGATGGAGGTATCGTCACACGCCCTTGAGCTTAAGAGGGTGGATGGCGTCAGGTTCGACGTGGGAGTCTTCACAAATCTCACATGGGATCACCTGGATTTCCACGGAACCTTCGAAAACTATCGTAAGGCGAAACTCAAGCTGCTGGATTTACTCAAGGAGGAAGGATATGCCGTCATAAACGTCGACGATCCTTCCGCTGAATATTTCCTGAGGAAAGCTGAGTCAGTTGGGGCCGGGATCATCGGGTACGGGCTGAATAACCGTAATGGCGGGGTCTCGGCCGATCTGATCGAATCTTCGATCAACGGGCTTCGCTTCCGTCTGAAAACCCCGATCGGCGAAGGCGTGATCGAACTTAAGCTTCCCGGCGATCATAACATCTACAACGCCATGGCCGCATCGGGCGTTGGGGTGGCGATGGGATTGAGCTTCGACGTCATAAAGACGGGTTTGGAATCGATCGATAGGGTCGCAGGGAGGTTCGAGCTGGTGGACCTCGGCCAGGACTTCGCCGTGATAGTCGATTACGCCCACACGCCTGATGCACTGGAAAGAGCGTTGAAAACGGCGAGGAGAATAGCGAAAGGCAGGTTGATCTCGGTCTTCGGCTGTGGCGGAGACAGGGACAGGGCCAAACGACCTAGAATGGGAGAGATCTCGACGAGACTGGCGGATCACACCATCATCACCTCCGATAATCCCCGTACGGAGGATCCGATAGAAATCATCGGGCAGATCCTAAAAGGGGTTTATCCCGATGCGAGCTATGAGGTAGAACCTGATAGGGAACAGGCGATAGCTAAAGCCGTCCGGTCCGCTCGGAAGGACGACCTGATCCTCATCGCCGGCAAGGGACATGAGGATTACCAAATCATAGGAGATCAAAAGATACATTTCGACGACAGGGAGGTCGCCGCTAGATATATCAGAGAGGTGTTGGGTGAGGCTTAAACTGAGAGAGATAGCCGGGATCGTATCCGGGAGGATATCAGGGGGGAGAGAAGCCGAGGGGTTGGAGATCTCAGGTGTATCGACCGATTCCCGCACGATTTCCCCTGGTGAGCTCTTTGTGGCCTTAAAGGGGGAGAGGTTCGACGGACATGATTTCGTCCGACATGCCGCTTCAAAGGGAGCGGCCGCCGCGCTTGTATCGCAATATGTCGATCGCCCCGATGGATTTCCGATTATCTCGGTCGATGATACCCTGCGGGCGCTGGGAGAGCTGGCCGCAGGATGGAGAAGAAGATTCGATCCTACGGTCGTAGCGGTAACCGGCAGCAACGGGAAAACCACAGTTAAGGAGATGATCAGCTCAATTCTTTCCCTCTCGCATCCTATTCTCAAAAGTGAGGGGAATCTGAACAACCTGATCGGAGTCCCGATGACGCTTTTTCAGTTAACTAAGGAACACGTCTATCTCGTGCTTGAGCTTGGAACCAGCCGGTTCGGCGAGATCAGGAGGCTTTCGGAGATATCAGCTCCTCAGGTAGGGGTGATCACCAACATAGGCCCCTCACATCTCGAGTTCTTCGGCGATCTGAATGGGGTCGCACGTGAAAAGGGAGATCTGCTTCAATTCGTTCGGACGGCGGTGTTGAACGCCGACGATCCCTTCACGCCTAAGCTCAGAGGGAGAGTCAGAGGAGATATGTTCACCTTTGGGCTGAGCGAAAAGGCGGATGTGAGGGCCGAAGAGGTGGAGTTCACCGGCGAGGGGATGCGTTTTAGCATCTCGATACGCGGTGAGCGAATCGGCAAGGTGAAGCTATCGGCATTGGGAACGCATAACGTCCTTAACGCCCTCGCCTCAGCCTGTGCGGCATGGAGCGTAGGGATCAAACCGCAAGAGATAATCGAGGGGCTCAGCGGGTTTACTCCACCACATATGAGATCGGAGTTGATCGAGCTGGAAGGGGGAATCACCCTTATAAATGACGCCTACAATTCGAATCCGAGGTCTCTCGAGGCCGCCGTTGAGATATTGATCAAAATCGGCGATGGGCGAAGAAAGGTGATCGTTCTAGGTGATATGCTGGAGTTGGGCGAACAAGAGGACGAGCTTCACAGACAAGCCGGCGAGATGATTCTGAAAGCCGATCCGGACATTGTGATCACCGTCGGCGAGAGATCAAAGCTTATTGCAGAGCTCTCTTTGAAGTTCGGAAAGCCCACTCTTCATTTCAACACCTCCGAGGAGGCTTCTTCTCGGATATGCGATCTGATTGAGCCGGGCGATGTGGTGCTGCTTAAGGCATCCCGTGCCATGAGATTTGAGAAAATCCTCGAGACGATCAGGGAGAGGAGATGTTCTATTACCTCTTCTTCAAAAAGCTGATTCAATTCTTTTCGCCGTTTAACGTCTTTCAGTACATAACCTTTAGGGCGATGTATGCGACGGTAACGGCGCTGGCGATCAGCCTGATCCTTGGGCCGTTCACGATAGAGAGGCTCCGAAGGATGAAAATCGGCCAGCAGATACGAGACGACGGGCCTAAGACTCACATATCGAAGGCCGGAACGCCGACTATGGGTGGGATTCTGATACTGTCGGCGATCGTCATCTCGACCTTTCTATGGGCTCGCCTGGACGATCCGCTTATCTATATCGTTCTGTTCTCGCTGATATGGTTTGGAGGGTTGGGTTTTCTGGATGATTACCTTAAGGTCAGGAACAAACGGTCTCTAGGGCTAAGGGGATGGCATAAGATCATCTTCCAATCGCTCGGCGCATTTATCATAGCGTATTGGGTTTACAGATGGGGCCCCCTCCCCGGCGGAATGGAGTCGAAGACAGCCTTGCTTTTCCCATTTTTCAAGAATTTCAGGCCTGATCTGGGACCGCTCTTCATCCCCTTCGCCATGCTCGTCATAGTGGGTACATCTAACGCCGTCAATCTGACCGACGGGTTGGATGGGCTGGCGATAACATGCACGATCTTCGTGGCAGGGACATATGCTGTGCTATCACATATCACCAGCAATTTCAAGATAGCGGATTACCTGGATATCGTTCACATCCCGCTTGCTGGTGAATTGGCTGTCTTCTGTGCCACCATGGTGGGAGCGGGATTAGGGTTTTTATGGTATAACTGCCATCCGGCGGAGATGTTCATGGGCGATGTCGGGGCGCTCTCACTGGGAGCGGCCATCGGAACGGTGGCCGTGCTCATCAAGGAGGAGATACTGCTGGTGATCGTCGGAGGGGTCTTCGTCATAGAGGCCCTATCGGTGATCATACAGGTATGGTCCTACAAACTCACTGGAAAAAGGGTCTTCAAAATGGCCCCGCTGCACCATCACTTCGAGCAGAAGGGATGGTCCGAGACGAAGGTGGTGGTGAGGTTTTGGATAATCGCCGCCATATTCGTCCTGGTAACGCTTAGCACCCTGAAACTGAGGTAGCTCAACACGGTAGGATCGGCATATGGAGGGAATCGATCTTAAAGGCAAAAGGGTTTTAGTTATAGGATTGGGAAGGAGTGGAACGGCCGCCATCAACACGCTCAGAAAATTGGGAGCTGAGGTGATAGGGAACGATCGGAAATCGAGGAAGGAACTGGGTGAGGTTGTAGACCGGCTGGAGGAAGAGGGAATCAGGCTTCTACTCGGATCACATCCGATCGAGTTGCTCGACGCGATCGACCTCATCATCGTATCGCCTGGGGTTCCCTCCGATAATCCGATCCTCGTGGAGGCTCAAGGGAGGGGTATACCCGTCTGGGGTGAAGTGGAGTTGGCCTATAGGATCTCGCGGGCGCCTTTTATCGGAATTACGGGGACCAAAGGGAAATCCACTACAGCCACACTTGTGGGCGAGATGCTCAAACGGGGGCGATTCGACAGGGTCGTAACGGCGGGAAACATCGGCACAGCTCTCTGTCAAGAGGTGTTGGACCTAAAGGAGAGGGATATCATCGTAGCCGAGGTGAGCAGCTTCCAGCTGGAGACGATAGAGCGGTTCAGACCTCATGTGGCCGTGATGCTCAACATCCACCGCGACCACATGGATAGACATAGAGATATGAAGGAGTATATCGCGGCCAAAAGTCGAATCTTCGAAAACCAAACCGAAGATGACTTCGCCGTCATCAATGCTGACGATCCGATCGTCACCTCCATATCCCAAGGTATCAGGTCTAAGGTAATCCCCTTCAGCCTCAGGAGGAAAATTAAAGGCGGGGTTTATCTGGAGGAGGGATGGCTGGTCTCGGAGATAAGAGGAGATCATAGTAGGATCATTGCAGGTGAAAAGGTCAAGCTTATGGGGAGGCATAACCTGAGCAACATAGCCGCCGCCATTGCTGTCAGTATGGTGATGGGGATTGAAGCCGAGAAGATCGCCGAGGTAGTATCGGAGTTCCGGGGGATAGAACATGCCCTTGAAATCGTCGGCCGCATAAACGGTGTAACATACATAAACGACACAAAGGCTACCAACGTGGCGGCTACAAAGGCCGCCCTCGAGGCCCTGCCGGGCGACGTAGTGCTCATCATGGGAGGGGTGGATAAGGGAAACGATTATGAGGAACTGAGAGAGCTGATCGAGAAGAAGGTAAGGCATCTCATCCTGTTAGGGATTGAGGTCGGGAAGATCGAGGATGCCTTCAGGGGCATATGCCCGATGCACAGGGCGGAGGATATGCGTGAGGCGGTGTATCTCGCCTCATCGCTCGCCTCTCCCGGCGGATATGTCCTCCTTTCGCCTGCAAACGCCAGCTTTGATCTCTTCAGGGACTATAGGGAAAGAGGGGAGAGATTTAAGGAGGCTGTGAATGCGATCCGTTCTAGCCGATAAGCTCAGAAGAAAAGGGTACTCCGGACCATCCTATGGGTATAAAAAGCCGCCTGCGAATTCCAGATACAGGAGGCTGATGGATAC
>CAZHVH010000069.1:9233-11638 GCA_964535855.1 uncultured bacterium | reverse complement strand
GGGGTGATTGCAGCCAGGATAGCCGCACATGTGGCCGATATAGCCAAAGGGATCAGAGGGGCGCTGGATTGGGATCTGGAGATGGCCAAAGCGCGTAAAAGGCTGGATTGGAAAAGACAGATAGAGCTGGCCATCGATCCTGAGATGGCACGGAGAATCCGAGCTAGTAAGCCCTCAGGCGAGTCGGATGTCTGCTCGATGTGTGGCGAATTCTGTGCCGTTAAAAACCTGAATAAGTTCCTTGAGTTCATAGGTAGGAAACGATCTGAATGACCAAACCCTGCATCGTTATACCGGCATATAACGAATCAAAATATATCGGCCGGTTGATCGATGAGATATTCTCTAAATTCGGGAATCTGATAGCCGATTTGATCGTCGTGGACGATGGATCGGACGATGAGACGGCGGAGATCGCTTCCGAGGCAGGGGCTCACGTGATAGGACATCGCAGGAATATGGGTAAGGGCATGGCACTGAGAACAGGTTTCAGCTATGCGCTTAGGAGCGGCTACGATTCGATTATAACGATGGATAGTGACGGTCAACACGATCCGGCCGATATCCCCCGATTTATAGCCAGATTCAGCGAGGGAGACGTGGATATAGTCCTGGGGGCGAGGGAGATCGATCGATGTAGAATGCCGCTGCACAGAAGACTCAATAACAGGCTGGTCTCAGCGGTTGGATCGTGGCTTTCGGGGCAGAAAGTGCCGGATTTCCAATGTGGTTATCGGCTTATAAGGTCCGAGGTCCTCGAGAGGGTCAGCCTGGAGACCTGCAGATATGAGACCGAGTCGGAGCTTCTGATAAAGGCCGGAAGGCTGGGCTATAAAATAGTTTCGATTCCCATAAGGACGATCTACAACGGTGCGAAAAGCAACGTCGACCCACTGGTTGAGATGAAGCTTTTCACCCTGTTGCTTTTTAGGAGTCTCAGGGAAAGATGATTCTCGTGACGAACGACGATGGCGTAAATTCACAGGGACTTTGGAGTCTGGTTAAATCGCTCGAAGGGATAGATGAAGTCTTCGTCGTTGCGCCTGACCGCGAGAGAAGCGCCGTCGGAATGGCCATCACCCTTCACCGCCCTCTCAGGGCGCGACGGATAGGAGAGAGGACCTTCGCCGTGGATGGCACGCCTGTCGATTGTGTTGATTTGGGCGTCGGCGGGCTTCTTCCAGAAAGACCCTCCCTGTTGGTCTCAGGCGTGAACAGAGGACAGAACCTCGGACACGATGTGCTCTTTTCGGGAACGATCGCCGCCGCGATCAAGGGGACATTCCTGGGCATCCCATCAGTAGCCATCTCATTAGTGCTCGGCGAGAAGGAAAGATATGTGATCGAAGAGGTGCATTTCGAAACGGCAGCTAGAGCCGCCCTGTCTCTCTCAAAGGCCATACTGCGGAATGGATTGAGCGAGGGGACGCTCCTGAACGTGAACGTACCAAATCTCCCGCTGGATGAGATCAAGGGGTTCAGGATCACCAGACAGGATAGAGCGCCATATGACACTAAGGTGGTCAAAAGGGTTGACCCGCGAGGTAATATTTACTACTGGATCGGCGGAGACAGAGCTGAGACGGACGGGGCTGAGGATACGGACATATATGCCGTCCGAAATGGATACATATCGATAACGCCCCTTCAGCTCGATCTGACGAATTACGCTGAGATGGAGAGATTGGAGAGGTGGGAGTTTAAGGTTTCGAGGGAATTATGAAATACGATGCCGTTTCAAAAAGGCTGGTGGAGATAGGAAGGGAATCGATCGTCTCGTGGTTCGCCGGTCTGGAGATCGAGGAGATCCAATTGTTGGAGGGGCTGCCCCAGGAGACGGTCAGCTTGCGCTCAAGCGATTTTCCCGTGCTCGTCAGGCAGAAGTCGGGCGGAGAAGTTATCGTCCTTATAGAGTTTCAAACAAGATGGGTTGAGGATCTGCCGCTTCGCGTTCTAGAGTATACTGTTAGATTCATGAGAAGATATCAATTGCCCGTAATGCCGGTTGTGATCCTGTTCAGGAAAAGCACGCGGGCTGTTGACTCATACTCCGATGATTTCATCAGTTTCAGGTTTAAGCTGGTAAGGATGTGGCAGATAAAAGGTGAGGAGCTGCTCGAAACAGGTGATGTGAAGCTCTATCCATTTGTAGGGGTGATGGATTCAAGCTGTGAGGAGATTATAAGGGCTGAGGAGAAAATCTATGAAAGCGATCTGGACAGTTTAACGAAGGCAGATCTGTTGACGGCATTGACGATCCTAGCGGGAATGAAAAACGAGGAAATAGCCTCGAAGCTTCTGGAGAGAAGGAGGGATATAATGATCGAATCACCTATCTATGACCTTATAAAAAGCGAGGGATACGCTGAAGGAGTAAAAGAGGGAATGAGAGAGGGAATGAGAGA
>CAZHVH010000069.1:0-9133 GCA_964535855.1 uncultured bacterium | reverse complement strand
AGAGGGAATGAGAGAGGGAATGAGAGAAGGGATGAGAGAAGGGATGAGAGAAGGGATGAGAGAAGGGATGAGGAAGGGCATTAGGGAAGGCATAAGACGGGGAATAGAGGAAGCGCTGAGGATACGATTTCATGACGTTCCTCAAATCATACGGGAAAGGATAAGCGATATAGAGGATGAGGGGAGGCTTCGAGCGTTACATCGTCATGCGATCCTATGCGGCTCGATCGACGAGTTCATGAAAGCGCTTGACGAAAGAGGGACGAGGTGAGAACGGAACTTGCAAGCTGGCTCAGCCAGCACGGAATACCCCCGTGGCTGGTCGTTTTTCTGTTCGCCATGACGCCGGTGTTCGAACTGAGAGGGGCCATACCGTTGAAGCTGATCTTCGACATGCCCTTATGGCAGGTATACGCTCTGAGCGTTGCGGGTAACATCGTTCCCGCTTTTTTCCTGCTTCTGTGGCTTGATCCGGTATCAAGCTGGCTGATGGGAAGATCGAGTATGGCCGAGAGATTTTTCAAGTGGCTCTTCGCTCGAACGAGACGTCGAAGCAAATCGGTTGAGAGATATGGCGCTGTGGGCCTCTCGCTCTTCGTGGCGATCCCCCTTCCGGTAACGGGGGCGTGGACGGGATGCATAGCAGCTTTTCTCTTCGGGATAAGGTTTAAATACGCTTTGCCGGCGGTGATAGCCGGTGTGATGATAGCTGGGGTGGTGGTGAGCATCTTGACCTTCGGCGCCGATATGGCGCTGAAAAACCTTTAGGTGATCGATGAAAAGGATAGGAATTCTTCCAAATCCGACCAAACCCGAAGCGGGAGAGGTGGCCCTGCAAACGGCCCGATGGCTGCTGATGCACGACGCAATACCTTTGCTACCTGATGAGCTTCTCTCAAGATGGGAGGTCGAAGAGTCCATCTTCATCCTCCCGGGCGATCGAATAGCGCTGGAAAGCGAGGCGTTGATCGCCCTGGGAGGGGATGGAACGATCCTCAATTTAGTAAGGCTACCGGGGTTCGATAGGATTCCGATCCTGGCCGTCAACCTCGGGGGGTTGGGTTTCATGACCGAGATCAAGCGGGATGAGATTGAGGAGGCATTGGAAGATCTGATGTCAGGCAGATTTAGCCTGGATGAGAGGATGTTGCTGAAAGTGGAGGTTCTGGAAGGAGATGAGATGGTCTTTTCCTCATTGGCGCTTAACGAGGTGGTGATCAAAGGATTCGCCAGGATGATTCACTTGGATGCCTTCATAGATGGTGAACGTCTGGCGACCTATCCCGCAGATGGGCTGATCATCGCCACACCGAGCGGTTCAACGGCCTATTCGCTATCGGCCGGCGGGCCAATTCTGCATCCCAACCTCGATGCCATCCTACTTTGTCCCATCTGTCCGCACGCCCTTACGATCCGGCCTTTCGTCGCGAAACCCGACTCGGTGATCACCGTGCGTTTCCCCTCACGGGGTGGATCGGCGTCGGTGATAATCGACGGAAGAGAAACACATAAATTCGGACCTCATAGCTCCGTCAGGGTGTGTAAATCGGATAAAAGACTCAAGCTGATCCGTTCGGCACGAAGGGGTTACTATGAAGTTCTCAGATCCAAATTGAAATGGGGGGAGAGGGCGGAGGACGGCGGAAAGAGATCGGAGGAGAGCGAAGGATGAGAGAGATCAGATTTCACGGGCGGGGAGGACAGGGAGCGCTTACCGCTTCGCTTATGCTCGCTCAAGCCGCCTTTATCGACGGCAGATATTGTCAATCCTTCATCTTCATAGGCGCCGAAAGAAGAGGCGCTCCGGTGGAAGCCTACACCAGACTGGATGATAGACCTATAAGGGTTCACTCACGGATCTACCACCCCGACCACATTATCATCCTGGACACCGGTCTGATAGGTGGGGTGGACGTAACCAGGGGGCTAAAGGATGGGGGATTGATAGTGGTTAACTCAGATATGTCGGCGGAGGAGTTGGGATTTGATTCGAGATTCAGGGTCTACACGATAGATGCCGATTCGATAGCCATAGAGCACGGCCTTGGAACTCCTATAGCGCCGATAGTTAACACCACTATTTTGGGCGCGTATGCCGCCTTCTCAGATGAGGTTGGCATCGAAGCTCTGTTTAAGGCCATATATGAGCTTTCACCATCTAAACCGGATCAGAACGTCGATGCAGCCCGTAGGGCCTATGAGGTCGCCGAATGGATGAAGGGGAAAGGATGAACGAGATGAAGATAATCATACCTAAATCCACCGGCTCGATGTTGATCAACAAGACGGGAAGCTGGAGATCATCAAGGCCGGTGATAGATGAGAGGAAGTGCACAGGGTGTCTTATCTGTTGGAAGTTCTGTCCTGATGCCTGCATTGAGCCGGGGGAGAAGCCGAAGATAAACCTCGATTACTGTAAGGGATGCGGTATCTGTGCCGAGGAATGTCCGTTTGACGCCATAGAGATGGTGAGGGAAGAGAAATGAGGATGGTTTTGACCGGAAACCACACGGCTGCCTATGCGGCGAAGTTGGCCAGAGTTGAGGTTGTAGCCGCATATCCCATAACCCCCCAGACACAGATCGTCGAGAAGCTCTCCGAGATAATCGCTCGAGGGGAACTGAAGGCCGAGTTCATAAAGGTGGAATCGGAGCACTCCGCCATGGCCGCCTGCATAGGAGCCTCAGCGGCGGGCGCCAGGGCCTTCACCGCCACCTCATCCCAGGGGCTTGCACTGATGCATGAGCTGTTGCATTGGGCAGCGGGGGCGAGACTGCCTATCGTTATGGCCAATGTCAACCGAGCGATGGCACCTCCTTGGAACATCTGGTGCGATCATAACGACAGCATCTCGCAGAGGGATACCGGCTGGATGCAGATCTACTGCGAAAGCAATCAGGAGGTGATGGATTCCATCATCCAGGCCTTTAGGGTGGCCGAAAGCGTCAGGTTGCCCGTTATGGTGAACCTAGACGGATTTTATCTCTCTCATACCGCCGAGCCGGTTGAGTTCCCCGATCAGGATGAGGTGGATAAATTCCTCCCGGAATACGATCCCGAGGACAAGCTGGATCCCGAAAATCCGTTCTCATATGGTGCCATGGCTGTGCCGGAAAACTACGCCAGGATGAGGTATAACCTTCACCTTGCCATGCAACGGGCCAAAAGGCTTATAAAGGAGACCGGCGCCGAATACGGTAGGAGATTCGGAAGGTATTACGATATAGTCGATCCATATAGGTGCGATGACGCTGAGGTTCTGCTCATCTCCACATCGACCATCGCCAGCACAGCTAAGGACGTTATAGACGCCATGCGCGATGAAGGGGAGAAGGTGGGGCTTCTGAGGATAAGATGGTTCAGGCCGTTTCCCCTGGAGGAGATCAGAAAGGTAGCGGGAAAGGTTCGGAAGATATGTGTGATAGATAGGAACCTCTCCTTCGGGTTTGAGGGGGCGATATCCTCAGAGGTCAAAGCGGTTCTTTATTCGATTGAGCCAAGGCCCCAGGTCTACAGCTTTCTGATGGGCATAGGAGGCATGGATGTGCCGCCGGAGGAGATCGAGAGGGCGATACGACGGACGATCGACGGTGGAGCAGAGGAGTTCAACTGGGATCTCAAAGGGTTGGGCTTTTGAGGTGAGGTTATGCGAATGACAATTCCTTCCGAGGAGCTTATGTGTTCCGGTCACAAGGCGTGTCAGGGGTGTGCCGGCACGCTGGCGATGAGATATGCGCTTAAAGCTTTAGGACCAAAAACCGTCGTCACCATACCGGCCTGTTGCTGGACGGTCCTTGAGGGAGAGTATCCTTACACCTCCCTCAAGGTTCCGCTCTTTCACACGGCCTTTGAGACAGCCGCTTCGGCCGGGGCAGGTATAAGTGCGGCGTTTAAGGCTAAGGGGAGAGGGGATATCACCGTGATGGCTTGGGCCGGAGATGGTGGGACGTTCGACATCGGAATCCAGGCGCTTTCAGGAGCTGCGGAGAGAGGGGACAACCTCATATACGTGTGTTATGACAACGAGGCATATATGAACACAGGCATCCAACGTAGCTCCGCAACACCATATGGAGCGTGGACCACTACCACCCCGGCCGATAATTACAAGAGCAGGCCCAAAAAGAACATCATCGATATAATGGTGGCCCATGAGATACCCTATGTCGCCACCGCTTCAGTGGCATATCCGGAGGATTTCATAAGGAAGATGCGCAAGGCAAAAGGTAAGACCGGCACGAAGTTCATTCATGTCATATCCCCATGTCCTCCCGGCTGGAGATTCCCCTCCAATATGACGGTTAAGATCGCAAGGCTGGCCGTGCAGAGCAGAGCATTTCCGCTTTATGAGGTTGAAGATGGAATATATAGGATCACGGTCAATCCCAAAAAGGTGATCCCCGTCAGGGAGTATCTGATGGCACAAGGCAGGTTCAGACATCTCTCCGACGAGGAGATCGAACTAATTCAGAAGCAGGTGGATGAGAGGTGGCAAAAGCTGCTGAAGAAGGTCGAGGAGTCAAGGGAATGATCAGAAAGGCATCCATGAGGGATATACGGCATATTCACAGATTGGTCAACTTTTACGCCGCTAAGGGGGCGATGTTGCCTAGACCTCTAAGCGAGATCTGTGAGGATATACGCAGCTTCTTTGTCTGCGAGATCGGGGGCGAGATCGTGGGCTGTTGTGCCCTTCAGCCCTCATGGATCGATCTCGCCGAGATAAGGTCTTTGGCCGTGGACGAGCGGCATCAGGGGAAAGGCGTGGGGAAAAAACTGGTGAAGGTATGCCTCGAGGACGCGAGATCATTAGGCATCAGAAAGGTGTTCGCCCTGACGAACTCGCCGGGGTTCTTCGAAAGATTGGGATTCGAGAGGATACCTAAGGAGGAGCTGCCGCATAAGATCTGGTCCGAGTGTATCAGATGTCCGAAGTTTCCAAACTGCGATGAGGTGGCCGTTCAGAAAATTTTAGATTGACTTTTGCTTCGATTTCTGGTATTGTAACTTGCAGGGATGAGAAGGATAACCGGTAAAACCAAGGTTGTCGGAGTTATAGGCGATCCTGTGGAACATTCCCACTCGCCTCAGATGCATAATGCCGCGTTTGAGGCGTTGAATTTGGATTTCGTCTATGTTCCATTTCGGGTTCCCAGGGGGAAGGTGCGCGATGCTATAGAAGGGCTGAAATCGCTGGGAGTTGTGGGGATAAATGTGACCATCCCGCATAAACGAGAGGTTTTGGAGCTTGCCGATCAAGCTGATGTGGAAGCCCGTCTGATAGGAGCCGCCAACACATTAACTTTTAGGGATGGAAAGGTATTGGCCGATAACACGGATGGCAGGGGATTTATAGAGGCTCTTAGGGTTATGGGAATGGGGGATTTGGGGGGCAGAAAGGTTCTGGTCTTGGGAGCCGGCGGAGCCTCTAGAGCGATATGTGTGGCGTTGGCAAAGGGGGGAGTGAGCAAAATAACGGTGGCTAACAGAACGATCGAAAGAGCGGAGGAATTGGCCGAGCTCATATCTGAGAACTTCGATGAAGTTGAGGTTAAATCTATACCGCTTGAGGGAAGACATCTCGCTGAGGAGATGGCCTCAAGCGATCTGTTGGTCAACGCCACATCCGTCGGTATGAAACCGGATGATCCGATGTTGATCTGCCCGGAGTGGCTGCATCCGGGCTTAACAGTCTATGATGTGGTTTACACTCCGCCGGAGACGAAGCTAATTATGGCCGCTAAGGAGAGAGGGTTGCGCTGCTCAGGGGGAATCGATATGTTGGTCTTTCAAGGAGCCATATCCTTTCAGATATGGACCGGTATCGCCCCACCGGTAGAGGTGATGAAGGCAACTTTGATGAGGAGTTTGGGGGTTACGGATGGATAAAAAATCCATTAAGGTCGAGATATATGGGGCACAGTATACGCTTAGGGCAAGCGATGAGGACGAGGCGAAGGTGCGTAAGGTGGCGCAGTTCGTGGACAAGATAATGAAGGAGATCAAGGCAAGGACGGGTTATGATTCCCCGGCGAACCTTGCCATCCTCGCCGCTTTGAACATCGCCGACCAATTGTACGACAATCAGGAACATTTCGAAAAGACCGCTAGAAAGTTGATAGATAACTTGGACAAGGTTTTAACCACAACTTCCTGATCGAACTGCCCCATTTCGTGCACTTTACAGGTAAAGTGCCCCATTTCGTGCACTTCTTCAGGTGAGGGGGGTGAGAAACATAGTGAAAATGGCAGGTTTTACCTGGCATGGTATTTGCTAGCTTAACCGTAGAGCTATCATTAAGTTCTGAAACTTCACAAAAAGGAGGAAGGGGAAAATGGCGAAGATATTTGGCCGTACGAGTACGGCGTTTATGATCTCGCTTGTCATACACGGTGTCGCACTTTTCGTACTGGGTATCTACATGGTTTATACCCAGAGCGAAAAGTTCCAGCAGTTGATCGACGCCGCCTTCTTCAAGCCGACGAACCCACCTAAACCTCAGGTGCGAAAGCCTGTGGTCAAAGAGGTCGTCAAGCCGACCGTTCCGTTGACACAGACGGTCTCCGTCCAGCAGGTTAAGATAACGCCGAGGATCACCACAGCGCTGGCGGTCAAGACGATAAGCGTTACCCCTCAGACCGTTTTGGAGTTCTCCAATCAGCCGATAAAGATACAGGCTCCGATAAATCCGAACGTCCCGAGGGTGGTCAATAACCTGGTTGAAGCGCCACAGGTTGTGACACACGTCAACTTGCCCGTATCCAGTTCTCCTGATGCCATAGCCTTTGAAGCGCCTGTTGTCAGCGGTGCTGCCATAGGCCCCACGATCGGCAGATCTATGATAGGCACTGGGATTCAGACCGGGGTGGCTGTGGCTGAGATAAAACCGAAAGGGCTCGCTTCGCTCGTCATGGATATGAGCGCGGCGTTTGATGGCCTTGGCGATATGGCCAGCCAGATACAGTTAGGCGAAGTCGAAGTTGCTCCTCTGCCCAAGGGTGAACCGGGCGGAAGAGTTGTCGGTAGGGGTAAGGACATCCGCGGGGTGTTGAGGCTCACCCGTGTGAGGCATCGCCTCTCCGACTGGTGGGCCGACTCCTCTAGCCTTAACGCCCTGGCTGACTGGCTTAACGAGAAGACCAAGATCAAAACGGACCTGAACGTCGAGGGCGGTGCTCTGGCGCTGACCGACTCGCTGTTGATGAAGGCGCCTCTCATCTTCATGACAGGTCACGACCCCTCGATGGTGAGATCCAGGAACCTCATGCGCGATGGAGGCGGACTGGCCACGAAACTGACCGACGCTGAAAATGAGGCCCTCCGTAAGTACCTGCTCGAGAAACAGGGTCTGCTGGTCATGGATGACTGTGGCGTTAATGCCCCGGCCCAGGCGATGGTCAAGATATTCCAGTCGGTGCTACGACGGGCGATACCCGAGTACTCGATCGAACGATTGCCGAACGACCACGAGATATACAATAACTACTACGAATTGGGCGGTCCGCCGATCGGATTCGACATCTTCTGGTGGGGAACCAGACCTCCTAAGAGAAACTACATGGAGGGCATCTCGATCGACGAGACAAACAAGCTGATCGTCTTCTTCAGCAGACGCGATTACATGTGCTCGATGGAGTCCGTCAGCCTTCCGACCAGATCCGTCCACTATTCCCCCGGCGTCTACAGGTTCTTCACGAACGTCGTCGTCTACTCTCTCACTCATGGGAACATAGCTGACTACTCTCAGTACGTTCCTGAGGATACGCTCGCCAAACAGGCGCTATCCGAGTCCGCACCACAGGCGGCTAAGATCGGCGCAACGCCTAAGAGCGAATAGAGATTTTCTCGCAGAAACCGAAAGGCACCCGACTAAACCGGGTGCCTTTTTCGTTTCAAGGAGGATGAGATGGGAACTTTTGAAAGGGGTATCGTCAGGATCAAACCGGTGTATATCGGCCTTCATCACTACAGAGATGTCTATGGAAGCGTATGCTCAGCAGATGTTATCGGAACTCCGCCGATGCCCTCTCCCGATATCAGGGATCTCGAGAGAAATGCGGAGAGCATGATCGAGAGGTTCAGAAAAAACCTGGATGTTGATTTCGTCAGGATTGAGGAACCACTGATCGTCAGGGAGGAGAAGGATCTTCGGAAACTTCCCGCTCAACTGAGCTTCGACATCGACGCCCTGTTAGTGGGAACCTTGGGTGCGGTGCCGCTTGAGGTTGGGGCGCTCTACAGATATGGCCTGCCTGTCCTGAGAGGCCCCGCCAGCTCAAACTATCTCAGGGCGCTCAGGGTCAAAAAGTTCTTAAGAGAGAGCCGGTTCCTCTACATCGGCGAAATACCGTCATTCTCCGCCCCAAACGGACCATGGGACTTCTCCCTCATCGAGAGGCGATTCGGCCTGAGGGTAAGACATATCGAGACAAACGAGTTTTACAGATGGTTCGATAGGTTCCCTCCAGAGGATGTGAAAAAAGAGCTGGAAAAGTGGAGTGGAGATTTCAGTAAGATTCTCGAACCTTCAGAGGAAGAGCTCATCAAGGAGACCAGAGCGTATATGGCTCTCCGTTATCTGGCTGAAAGGGAGGATGCCAACGGTATTACGGTCAACTGCGGCAGGTTCACGGAGGAGAGACCTGTTGTGCCCTGCCTTGCGTTCGCCAGATTGATAGATGAAGGGATCATGTGCGGATGTGAAGGAGATATCACCGCCATGATATCGATGCTTATGCTGCACGGGGCAACCGGACAGTCGGTGATGATGGGAAACTTCGGCGCTCGTCCTGGAGCTTTCCAGGCGAGAGAGGGTGAGGTCACCATAGAGCATGACGTGTTGCCCTTGTCTATGAGCTCAGGCAAGTTCATCGTTCGCGACTACCATGGGAGGAAATTCGGTGTGACGGGATACGCCGATATCAAATCGGGCATGCCGATGACTCTGCTCAACCTCGATCCATCGCTTGAGAGGATAAGCGTCGTGGAGGGGAGAGTTAAGGAAAGCGAGGACGGGATACACTGTCGGGTCATAGTTCATATGGAGGTGAACGGGGATGTCAGAAGGGTGCCTCAGATAATGGTCGGATCGCAACACGTCTCGATGACCTTCGGCCACTGGCTTGGAACCTT
>CAZHVH010000068.1:0-11731 GCA_964535855.1 uncultured bacterium | reverse complement strand
TGTTTCTCGTCCAGCTTGGGGATGATCCCGATGGCGGAGATTCCGAGGTAGCGATCGACGTCCTCCTTAGTTCTGATGGTATTATCCATATACTCGAGGAGGAAGGCCAACCCCACCCCGAACATCGCCCCCAGGACGATGGCCAGAGCGAGGGTGAGTTTCGTTTTGGGCTTGACGGGAAACCGGGGTTCGATCGCCTCCTTCACTATATCCACGTCTGACGTGCGCATCTCCTTCATGAGCCTCATATCCTCCAGCTTCGCCTGCAGCATCTTGGACGTCTCCTCCAGCATCCTTCGCTCCTTTTCCAGTTGCATGAGCTCCACGTCCTTTGTGACCAGATCGGGGTGATCGGCCTTGAACTTGTTGATCTTCGCCTCGAGCAGCTTCTTCTTCTCCTGTAGCTCTTTGAGCCCAACCTCAAACTGTATCTGCTGTGAGATCAAACTCTGCCATTCCGAGAGCGGGTCCAACGTTTCGCCTTTGACCTTGCTGAGCTTGGCCAGCTCCTCCCTCAACCTCTTACGGGCCGATTCGAGCCTTCGTTTGAGATCCACCACCTTCCAGTGTTTCTCGGTGTATTTATCCAGTTTGGTATCCAGCTCCGTCTGCAATTTTGTTATCTGCTCCCTGAGCGCATCGATCTGAGGGGTTAACCCGCCGGGGGTTGTCATCTCCTGAAGAGCAGGGTTCAGCTTTTTTTTCTTCTCCTCTATAGTGGATTTAATCGATTCTAGCTTTGCCTCCGTTAGATCTATCTCTATTTTAGTGTTCTCCAGATCCTCCTGCATCTGTCCCAGTTTTTGGAGCAGCGTGCCCATGATCATGCCGGTTGAGGAGGGTGTTTCCACGAGATGTTCCTTCTCCTTGAACTTGGTGAGCTTCTCATATGCCTTTTCGAGCCTGCTGTCGATGGTGGAAAGCTGATTTTGGAGGAAGACCAGGGCGTTATCGAGGTCCGCCTTTTTCCACTCGGCCCGTTTCTCGACGAAGGTCTGGGCGATCGTGTTGGCGATCTTAGCTGCGGCGGAGGGTGATTCGGCCCGTGCCTTCAGTTTCAGCACCTTCGAGCCCCTCGGCGAGGAGAGATCGAGGATCTCTTTGAAATAATCCTCCTCGCTCTCACCCTCCTTTATCGGCAGGATGATACCCTGTTTTTCCAGCTTTTTCACCGACTCTTTCAGCACCATCGGGCTCATCAAGAAGGCCCTTTGGGCCTCCAGCTCCAGTTCCGATTGAAAAAGCCTGAAGTCCACCGTATCCAGAAGAGCCGCCGTTGGGTTGGATTTCTCGTAGAGCATCACGACCTCGGCCTCATATATGGGGGTCGCCATGACCAGGTAGAGCACGGCACCGAGGATAACTGCGGCCGCCCCTAGGATGACGACCCATTTTCTATCCGATAGAACCACCAGTATATCACGCAGGTGGATCTCCTGCTCTTCCACGAAATTGCCCGTTGTATATTCCATATCTCCACCTCATTATCGACGTCCCATAAGGATCAGGATCAGGGCGGCTATGGTTGAGAGATCTGCCGCCAACCTTACTGTTTGACGCCATATACTCTCCTTTTTCTGAGGAATGAAGACCGTATCTTCGGACTCCAATCTGGGAAGGAGGCTAAATTCCCCTTCAGTTAAAACCCGCTTTACATCAATCTCAAACTTCTTACCCTCGCTCGCCTTTCTTATCAGCGTTACCCTCTCCAGGTCAGCCGTAGATGTGGTTCCCCCCGCGATTATCAACAGATCCAGCAGGCTGGCATGAGTAGGAACCTGAAATGTCCCCGGATTCCTCACCTCGCCTATCACGCTGATCGTTTTATATGGGACGAAGGCGGTATCCACGACGGAAAGCTGTTTGGCCAATGGGGAAACGGGAACTATAACCGTATCTCCTTCATTAAGACGGGGGTTCTGCGACATATCTCCCTCTATGAGAAACCTCTTCAAATTCAGCCTTTTCATCTCCCCCTGATCCGGTATCACCGTGACCCTCTCTATATCGGCGCCCTGAGCGAACCCTCCGGCGGAGAAGATGGCGTCCAGCACCCTCGCCTTCTCCGCCTTAAGGCGGTATACACCTGGTCTGAGAACCTGACCGACCACGTTTATCGGGTATGTCAGCTCCTCAGGGATCCTCGTGCTCGGAACGTATATCACCGTTCGGGGATGGATAAGCGGGTTACATGAGGGATCGTTCTCCTGGAGAAATCTCTTTAGATTGACTATCCGGGCGTCATATCGGCCGGTGCTGAGATCGACCACGCTGACCTTTTCGAGATCGGCATCCACGGTAAATCCGCCCGCGAGTGAGATCACATCCATCAGCCTTCTCGCATCCTCCAGGTCGAAGACGCCGGGGTTTTGAACTGAGCCTAGGACGCTGACGACCTTTTTCAGATAATCCTCAGTTTTAAGTCTGGGAACGAATATGAGATCGTCCGACATAACGAAGGGATTGGAGGACTCGTCGTTTTCCCTGAGATACTTACGATAATTTATCACCCTCACCCTAGGGGAGCCATCCTTATTGAAGGAGGTTATCCTTATATGTTCCACGTCGGCGTAGGGGGTAAGCCCGCCGGCGCGTGAGATAACCTCCTGGAGGGTGGTTTTATCAGGGACTTTATAATATCCGGGGGTGATGACCTCGCCGTAGATATGGATGTTATATCCGAACTCCCTGAGCGAGACCGTAACCTGAGGATTTCGTATATAATCCGAAAGTTTTTTCGATAGCAGATCACTGATCTCCTTAGTGGTTAACCCCTCCACCTGAACGATCCCGATCGGTGAGGGAAAAGCTATGGTGCCGTCGGGCGATACCGGCACGAGCCCACTCAGCTCATCATATCCCCACACCACCACATAAAGCATATCACCAGGACCAATCTTATACTCCTGGGAGATTCCAGGCCAATAGCTCAGAAGCGAGACCAACAGGATCAAGCAACCCATCCTCAGACGGACAAGGGGTATCCCCATCACAACCTCCTTCTCGTTTGCTTAGCGCCTCCTATTTTATCATACCTAAGGGGAATTTTGCAACCTCGAATTTCGGGCGGAAGGGCTTTCCAACGATTTGGTATAATCAGGCGTGGTATGGACGCTCCCCTGTGCGTGCCCCCAAATCCGGTAGGCACAGGAGCCTGTACTACAGCGCTGACGAAAAGCATTGAAAACCCTACTTGACATTCACCTACGGACTCAATATCATACCAGCGTGACTATGGGATCAGGGAGGAGAGAGAAGATGAGAAGAGCTTTGATCCTTCCCGCTGCTTTTCTGATAATAATTGGACTTGTTCCGTTCTCACAATCGGATGAACGATTGAGCCTCGACGGTAAGTGGCTCATGTGCTATTCGAACTCCACAAGTATACCTTCAAGCGACGCGGAGTGGGGCGAAATCGTCCTTCCAGCAACGGTCAGATCCAGACCTGAGAGATTTATATGGTTCAAGAGAAACTTCGAACTTCCGCGGATCAGGCGGGATAAACGGGTCTATCTTCATTTCGACGGCGTCAAATATGTTTCAAAGGTCTTCCTCAACGGCAGAGAGGTAGGAGGTCACTTCGGCGGGTGGGAACCCTTCGAGATAGATGTGACGGATTACGTCAGAAAAGGCGAAAACCTAATCGCCATCAGAGTTCAGGATGTCCGGGGCCTGCTCAACAGGAATGTACCCTACAAACAGGGTAGGGCTATCTTCGAGGATCAAGAGGACATCATCATGGCACCGGTGGGCTCCAGGACGATGGATGTCGGGATATGGCAAAGCATCTATATATCGGTCAGACACCCACAATTTATAGATGACGTGTTCATAAAGACCTCCGTCAGAAGGAAACAGATAGAGGTTGAGCTGACCGTCAGAAACGATTCGGACCAACGTGTGAACGGTAGAGTCAGATGCAGGATCCTCGACCAAGGCGAGGAGGTGTTGAGGCTAGAGGGTGATCTGACACCTATGGAGGCGAAATCCAACGTCAAAAAGGTGCTCGTCAAGCGGTGGGAGAACCCCAAACTATGGTCGCCCCTCTCACCTCATCTCTATACGATGAGGGTCGAGCTGCTGCAGAATGGAGATATAGTAGAGGTCAGAGATGAAAGGTTCGGGTTCAGAGAGTTCTGGATCGACGGGATCTACTTCGTCCTTAACGGCAAGAGGATCAAATTCCTTGCCACTGCAGGACACCCTCCGGCCAACTCGACCAGAAAGGACGCTGAGAATCTGTTCAGGGCGATCAAGAGCGCAAACTGCGTCGCTATGAGGCTTCACGCCAATCTATGGCCTAAGTGGTGGTATGAGGTTGCCGATGAGATGGGGATGCTGTTGATCGAGGAGTCAGCCATCTGGTGCTTTGCAAAGGAGTATGCCCTCTCTAAACCGGAGTTCTGGGAGAACGCCAAAAAACATCTCGCCGGAATGGTCAGACGGGATAAAAACCATCCATCTATCGTGATGTACAGCGTCGAAAACGAGATCCTGCACACCGGCGGTACCAGGGTTCGCGACTGTGAGGAAAAGTTGGCAGAGCTGGGGAGGTTTCTCAAGATGCTCGATCCCACCAGGCCGATCATGTATGACGGCGATGAGGACCCCGGCGGTGTCGCTGACATCATAAACCTGCATTATCCGCATGAGTTCCCCGAGTGGAACCTATATCCGAATACCTGCTACTGGCTCGAGAGAAAGATCAGGGTTTCCGGATATCCCCGCAGGGAATGGAGATGGTCGCGACTGAAACCCCTTTACATCGGCGAGTTCCTCTGGTCGCCCGGTAGAACCCCCGATCCGTTCACCCTATTTGTGGGTGACGAAGCTTACAGGGATTTCAACGCCGGCAGGGCTAAGGCGAAGGCAATGGCATGGTTGATGCAAATCCAAGGTTACAGGGCGCTGGACGTGGCAGGGATGTGCCCCTGGACGCTCCTTGAAAGCGGGCGGTTTCCAAATGTTCAATACGATGCCGTCAAATACGCCTACGAGCCGAACGCCGCTTTTATCAAGGAGTATGATTCCAGATTCTTCGAGAAGGAGGAGGTCGAAAGGACGATATACCTGTACAACGACACCTATCGCCCAGCCGAGCTGAAGCTTAAATGGGAGCTTTGGGATGGGAGGAAAAGGCTGGATTCCGGATCGCGCAAATTCCAAATGGACTCCGCCGACAAGATCGTCACTCGAATCACCCTCCATATGCCCAAATACAGGTATTCTGGACTTTCCCATCCGCTCAGACTTGTGATCAAGGTGGAGAAAAAAGGAGAGATTCTCTTCAGGGATATCAAGAACTACAGGCTCTTTCCCAGAAGACTCCGGCCGGTCGGCAGCCGGTTTAAGGTGGCTGTATACGATAGGGGCGGCGATCTAGCAAAGTTCCTCAGGGAGAGCGGGTTTGACGTAGTGGATATCGGCGAACCGTGGGAGGAGAAGATCCCGGCCAGCGTATGCGTCATCGGCCCTCATATGCTGGATCTGTTCTCCACCCCATCAGTTCCCGCCGTCGGAGCACAGTCCGATCCCGGGGAGAGATTAAGGGAGTTCGTCTGTCAAGGCGGCACCCTGATCGTGCTTGAGCAGGATCTCTATCCCTCCAACATGTTCCCCGTCTCCCTGACGGATTACGCCTGTACGATCGCCTTCAAGCGAGCGGAACTCGGCGGCCTTTTCCTGGACATAGGAGATGACGACTTCAAGTTCTGGCGGGGAGATAATATGGTCGCCAAGAAAATGATAGCCAAGCCAAATCACGGACCCTTCAGAGCGATCGTGGACTCAGGCGGTTCGGGTGGATTGATTCGCGTCGGCGTTATCGAGGTGCCGACGGGGAGAGGGAGATACCTGTTGAGCCAGCTTCTCATAGGTGAAAAGCTCCAGAGCGAACCGATAGCCGGAAGGTTCCTGCTGAACCTCGTCGACTACGCATGCAGGACGGCCGCTCAGCCTTCACCCAGGCATACTCTGGCGCTCATCGGCGAGAGATTAAGCCGTGACCTGGAAAGGATAGATCTGAGGTATGAATTAGTAAGGGATATACCTTCACCTGAAAGTTATCCCCTGTTGATGGTGGATGGCCCGGAGCTGATAGGCTTGAGCGATAAAATCGAGGAGATGAGGAGCTATGTCCATCGAGGGGGCACTTTGATACTACATGCTATCGAGCCGGAATCGATGAAGGTGGTTAACCAGCTTTTACCTCGTAAGCTCGTCCTTCAGAAATCTAAAGCGGTGCCGGTGTTGATAGAGGAGACGGACGACCTCATTATAGGGCTTTCGAATCAGGAGCTTTACTGGCTTGGTCCGCACACAGGGGATTGGCGATCGCGAACGCCGCTCGATCCCGGAATCATAGATTACATCCCCGCCGAGCCATTACCGCCCCTTAAAGAGTGCGACGTGATCGAAGCGGAGAGGATGAAACCCGAATCGAAATTCGGTCTCACCATAACGCAAAACGGCGTGCATATGTATGCAGCGAGCTCCATCTCCGCCGAATATGAATTCCCCAAAGAGGGGAGGTACATCCTGGGAATCTTCGCCGGAGGCACACCGGTGGGAGGTGTTTATCCGGAGGTGACGATCTATCTGGACGGGGAGAGAATCGCAGGGATCATGCTAACTCACGGCGAGGAGGATATCTATTACGTTTCAATCAGAGCCCCTCAGGGAAAGCATACCCTGAGCTTTGCCTTCACCAATGATGCCTACGCGCCGGAGAGAGGTGAGGATAGGAATCTCTTCCTCGACAAGGTCGCCGTAGCGCCGCTCAGGGGAACGGGCCTGAAGGAGATACTCAATCCCTCGGCGTTGGTGAAGATAAAGGACGATAGGGGTATGATAATCATAGATCAGATCAACTGGCACAGCAAAACCGGTTCATCGGATAAAGCGGCCAGATATCTCTCAACCCTCATGACCAACCTGAAAGCGGATTTCAGGGATACGACCTCTGGGGTGATCGTGGACGCAGCTTCCATGGAGCCACAGCCGGATATCAAACTCTTCAGGCGAATCGGCAGGGGCGTGAGATTCGGCACAAACGGATACGTGACATGTGAGGTGAACTTCGTATCTACCGACTCCTACATATTCGAGATCACGGCCAGAGGGACGAAGGCCGAGGAGGTATATCCCGCGATAAGGCTCTCGTTGGACGAAAAAACCATCGGCGAACAGAATCTCCAAGGTGAGGGATGGCAGACGCTCCGATATAAAGCTGACGTGAAACGGGGGATACATAGGATAAAGATAGAGTTCACCAATGATCTCTGGAGACCACCTGAGGACAGAAACCTCGAGGTGCTTCAGATGAGGATATATCGGCTGATAGATCGCTCGGGGAACAGGTGAAATGCGAGGTGAAAGCATAGGTCCAGTGAAATTCAGCGATTTGATAAGCGGCCTTCCTCCGATCTGGCCTGAAGACCTGTTACCATCCATTCGTGAAAGGATCGCCCTTTTAGGTGGGAAGTTGATCGTTTTAGACGACGATCCAACTGGATGTCAAACCGTTCATAATGTGCCGCTTTATACCGGATGGGATGAAGAATCGATGAGATCCGCTTTGAGCGAAGAATCCCACGTTGTCTATATCCTCACCAATTCCCGGTCTCTCCTTCCCGATGAAGCGGCTGATCTGGCTCGGACGATAGGTCAAAGGCTATCAAAGCTCTCCGGAGAGCTAAGGGTGAGGGTCTCCTTGGTCAGTCGGAGCGATTCGACCCTGCGCGGCCATTTCCCCATCGAGATAAATGCTCTAGCGGAAGGGCTTTCCGTGAGCTTCGATGCCATCTTCATAATCCCCTTTTTCCTGGAAGGCGGAAGGTATACGGTGAATGACGTCCATTGGGTCAGACAGGATGAGATGATGATACCAGCCGCTCAGACCGAATACGCCCGTGATCCAGCTTTTGGCTACACCCATTCTTATCTGCCGAAATGGGTTGAGGAGAAGGCGAAAGGTATGGTGAAGGAGGATGAAGTTAAACGGGTCTCGATATGGGAGCTCAGGAAGGAGGGACCTGAGAGGCTGAGCCAAAAGCTGATGGGGCTCGAAGACGGAGATATCGTGATCGTCAACGCGGCCGATTACAGAGATCTAGACGTACTTTCCCTGGCATTGCTGGATGCGGAGATCAGCGGTAAGCGATTCCTCTATCGAACGGCTGCCTCATTTGTCCGATCCAGAGGGGGCATCGCGCCCAGAGGACCTCTCGCAAGGGAAGAGTTGACCCCCCGGACGGACACGGAGCCGGGAGCTCTGGTAGTGGTGGGATCATACGTTGAGAGAACGACCCGTCAGATGCAAAGGTTACTTGAGATGCCGGATGCGATCGGGATAGAGATTCGGATCGCCGATCTGCTGGGAGGGAAAAGGAGGGAAACGATAGATAAGGCGATACGTGAGACCGAAGACGCCGTGAAGAAAGGGTTGATCGCAGTCCTCTTCACGGAGAGGACGGCGGTAAAGGGCATCACCCCCGAGGAGACGCTGAGGATAGGCCGGAGGATCTCCTCAGCGCTGGTGGAGATCGTTCGAAGATTAAGCGTTCGTCCCTCCTTTATTCTCTCCAAAGGTGGCATAACCTCTCACAACATCGCCGTTGAGGGGCTGGAGGTAAACCGTACGATGGTACTTGGGCAGATCTATCCTGGGGTTCCAGTCTGGAGGGTGAGGGATATCCCCTATGTCGTTTTCCCAGGGAATGTCGGCGATGATGAGGCAATGATTGAGGTGGTAAGAAGGTTAAGAAACTGATACTATGCTGGAGTCTATCGAGGAGCCCAAACCACCTTTAAGTTTGGTAAGGGAGAGAAACCCCAAGAGAAGTGTGAAAAGGGATTCTAGCTTATCAAATCTGCACTTGTTGATTCTCGCGTCTGAAGTTTTGTTCGAACTTCAAAAAATGAGCTTGCAAACGGCAATTTGGCATGATAAAATAGACTGGCATTTGGTTGATTAGAAAGGTCGTTGGGACTGCGGTATCTTCAGGGTAGGTACTACAATAGAGATTGTTAGTGAGGAGAGGAAGTATCAAAATACGCTTGATTCCTTACTTCGCTTAAAAGTGTCGAATAGCCAGATCCACCGTTGATAGAATAAAATGGATGAGCGAGGTTCGATCATCTCCCACATATATAGAGGCTATGCAGAATCACTTAGAACATCTCAAGAACGCTATCAAAAGCTTTATGAAGAGCGAGCGCGTAATGCTCGTCTTTTTTACGAGCGGTTTCTAAAAAATTTGCTTATAAGTTTCCGTACTCGATTCGAAGATGAAGGTTACCGTCGTCGATTAAGGGATGTGATTCGGAATTTCTTTGAAGAGGACGAGATTACTTTCGTGGCAATTGACGGGACAGCAGGGAAAGAGGATTTTGCTGATTTCATCGTTTTTTACACCATTGCTTATGGGATACGGGGTTCCGTATCGCTGGCAGGTGACCCACCTTTCATTTGTTATGAGCGGTATAGTATTGAAGAGGATAAAAGTATGGTAGCTTATGTCCCCGTGCCTTTTATCGAGTTCGAAGATGTTATTGATCCAGGAAAGAAAGCCGCCGTTGTCAGTTCAGATACAGACCGCATTGACCTTTCTAGTTTGCATACTGAGCTTATGAAATTGGCAGAGGTTTACCTTGCTTATACGGTTGCTCGCGAAGAAGGAAGACACCGCCCACGATTGATCCTTTTGGATAATCTCCCTAGCAGCTTATTAGCCCACGCAGAAGTGAATTTTAACCGCTTGGGACTTATAGGATACCGCTACGGACTGCGGAATATCACTAAAGCTGATGTTATTATCGCTTACGCTCATCCCTTCAATGCGGGTTTGGAACTTCCTTCAGAAAAACGGTTTCGGCTTCATGCGATGATCATTGCTGCTCTGCATGGCAAACGAGAGCATAAAGTTGATTTAAGTCAGCTTGCTGCAGTTAAGGGGATTCCGTGGACTACTTTTGAGCGACAATTGCGCCGCACAGCTAGCTTAATACAGGAGATTGGAGAATACGATCCTAACAAGCGAACATTGCTAGTACGTGATCCAAAAGGGAAACCTCAAACAGGACTTTATTTTAGGGAATCTTGGCAAAACACAGTGCGATTCTTTGAGGACCTGTGTCATCGCTTGTTTGTCGAAAAAGACCCTGAAGCCTTGTTGTATGATGTACCTGATCCTGAAGACCCTTCTGAAACCCGTGCTCGGTGGTTATCGCCTGAAGACGTGCGTTTTCTCATCGCTGTTGGTTTACGGGCATTGGTGGAACTGTGCTGGCAGAAACGCATTCTGCTGGTAGGCATTGCAAAGGATTCCATATCAGCTTACTTTAGCCGCAATTATTTAGGCACGGGTTTTTACGCAGGTGTTTATAATAGACCTCCTGATGGCATTCCCTTACTTCCTTGGACGGATCGCTCTCTCTTAGAGAGCATTGCTGCTTTAACAAGCATTGAGGCTCCTTGGGCGACTATAGAGTTTGACAGTGTGTTTATGACATTACATATTGGTGTAGATAAAAATACAGGAGAATTCAAGCCAATGGGAGTTAGAGGTGATATCCTAAATCAGGAAAGATTATTTGCCCGGTCACTTGCCCAGTTCTTCTTGAAACGGGATAAAGCAACGCCGCTGATGGGCCACGTTATATTCATTGATAGACTGTTGCATCCTATATCAGGGTGGGATAGCAATCGCTGGAGAGCTTTGGAAATCGAAACCGAGGAGCTTGGTAAGGTTCGTCCCTTCTTCCATAAAGATGCTTCTGACGAAAATTTAGCGCAAGCGGTGATGATGTTCCTACTGGATACGATTACACAAAACGTTTTCCCAGAGGCTATAGGGTATCCAACTCCGCTTCACAAAGCAGACTGGGGAGCTAAGACAGTAGGACGGCAACTTAAGGGAATGATAGAAGGCAGTGAAATCGCGTTTCGTGCACGCCCATTGGCGAAGTTGTTCCGAACTTTACGTGATGCCGCTAGGAGGTGATGACGATGTTTGTCAAAGATGCGAAAGGGAAAGATACAGAGGGAGTCCTTGTGCGTATGGAACCCGATGAGCAAACCCGTTTTCAATTCGAAATATGGTTCCCTTATACCCGACAAGCGATGAATCAAATCCGTGAAGGGGCAATGCTTGCTGTTAAGAACTTTGCTTCTAATAGAAGTGAAGTTCATTATAGCATTCTAGAGGTTGTAAGTATCCTGCCATTGCATTATGCTATCGAGAACCTTCAGGGTAATCCTTTCCCCGGGTTCGTAGTGGAAGCTGCCAGAAGTGCTTCTCGTGATTGGTATGCTCAAGAGGAGGAACCCCTGGAAGATACCACGAAAATCAAGGTCATCGCTGTTCCTACTAATCTAGAATTATCAGTTGAGGAGGCGGGTTCTCAACTCCAAATGGAATCGAACGAACCGATGTTGGGAGAAGCTGTGTACCTGTTTGATACTCCTATGACAGAACGGATTGTTAACTGCGGTGTCCAAGAAAAGGAGAACATCATTGAAATAGGCAAGTTAACTAGAGATGAGAATGTAGGCATCAAGGTGCGTGTTGAGGATCTGTTACGCACTCACTTCGGGATTTTCGGTTATACCGGTGCAGGTAAAAGCAATTTGGTGAGTACTATCATCCGCCAGCTCCTAGTAAAGCGTACGAACAAGGATGAAAAGTTGAAATTTGTTATCTTTGACTTGATGGGTGAATATACTGGATTG
>CAZHVH010000067.1:0-11798 GCA_964535855.1 uncultured bacterium | reverse complement strand
GTTGTGGCGTTGGTGTAATCCTCGATCACATCCTCATATATCGAGAGCGGATGTTTCGAGAGATAGAACCCGAGCATCTCCCTCTCATACGCCAGCGTGGTCTCCTCGTCCCATGGCTGCGCCTCCTCCAGCTTTTCCGTTGTGGCGGCGAGCTTAGGGGCGAAATCGAACATGGTCATCTGCCCGATCTGCTTATCCCTCTGTCTCTTCTGAGCGGATTTGATCGCCCGCTCCAGCGTCGCCATATATTGAGCCCGATGTCCGCCCAATGAGTCGAAGGCCCCGCATTTTATGAGGCTCTCTATCGTCTTGCGGTTTACGGTCTTCAGGTCGAGCCTCTGACAGAAATCGAACAGGGATTTGAAGGGACCGTTTTTACGCTCCTCGACGATCGCCCTTATGGCGTTATCGCTGACGTTTTTAACTGCAGAGAGGCCGAATCGGATCTTCCCATCGTCTATCACAGTGAAGCCCACATCGCTCTCATTTATGTCCGGTGGCAGCACCTCTATTCCGAGTTTGCGACACTCGTTCATGTAGTTGACGATCTTGGCGCTATCACCCGCCTCGCTTGTCATCAGGGTGGCCATGAACTCCTCGGGATAATGTGCCTTCAGATATGCCATCTGATAGGACAAAATGGCATAGGCGGTGGTATGAGCCTTGTTGAAGGCGTATCCGGCGAACGGCTCTATCGAGTCGAAGACCTGGCCGGCAACCTCAGCCGAGATACCCTTCGCCTCCGCCCCCTTGATGAACTTCTCGCGATGTTTCTGCATCTCCTCCGGTTTCTTCTTGGCCATCGCCCTTCGCAACAGATCGGCCTCTCCGAGGGAGTATCCGGCCATCGCCTGAGCGATCTGCATCACCTGCTCCTGATAGAGGCACACCCCATAGGTCTTTTCAAGTATGGGCTTCAGTACGGGATGCGGATACTCCACCTCCTCCACCCCAAGCTTCCTGCGGATGTAACTGTCCATCATGCCGCTCTCGATCGGACCGGGGCGGTAGAGGGCCGGGATAGGGATGAAATCCTCGAAGCTCCTCGGCTTAATCTGCTTGATCACCGCCCGCATCCCCGCTGATTTTTCAAGCTGGAATATGCCGGCAAGCAGCCCCTTACCTATCAGATCATAGGTCTCGGGATCGTCAAATGGGATCTCATCGAGATCGATCTTGATCCCGCGCCTCTTTTCGATGAGCTTGATCGTGTTATGTATCTCCGCAATCGTCTGGACGGCCAGGAAATCGAATTTGACCATGCCCACTTCCGTAAGCATGTCCATATCGAACTGTGTTGCGACGCGATCGTGCTTATCCTTGAACAGAGGCACGTGCTCGATGACCTCACCTTTGGAGATGACTATCCCGGATGCGTGGATGGAGACGTGTCTCTTTATCCCCTCAAGCGCTCGAGCGATCCTAAACCACCTCTTATATTCCTCCCTCTCGGCCAGCTTTTTAAGCTCAGGTGATCCCTCGAAGGCGTCCTCCAACTTGATTCCCAGCGTGGATGGGATCAGCTTGACGACTCTATCGACCTCGGAGAGCGGTATCCCCAGGGCTCGGGCTACATCCCTTATGGCAGCCTTGGCCTTCATCTCATGAAATGCCGCCACATGCGTGACGCTGTTACGTCCGTATTTTTGGATGAGGTAATCTATCACCATCTCCCGATGTTCAGGACAGAAGTCCAGGTCTATATCGGGCATCGTGACGCGCTCGGGATTGAGGAACCTCTCAAAAAGCAGATCGTATTTCAACGGATCGAAGCTCGTCACCCCCAATACATAGAGAACAAGGCTGCCGCCGCCCGATCCCCTGACGCTTACCGGAAATCCCTTCTCACGAGCGAATCGGACGTAATCCCAAACTATCAGAAAATATCCGGCATATCCGGTCTGCTTGATTATGTTCAGCTCATGCTGAAGCCTCTCCTTGACCTCCTGTGGTATCTCATCGCCATATCTTCGCCTTGCGCCCTCCCAACACAGCTTCTCCAGATATGAATCCGGCGTATATCCTTCGGGCACCTCATAATCCGGAAGGATGGTTCCGCCGAATTGAAGATCGACCTTACACCTGTCGGCTATCAACAGCGTGTTGACAAGGGCCTCTTCGGGGAAATCGGACATGACACGCCGCATCTCCTCCTCGCCGCGAAGATGGAACCCCTCTCCCGAGAATCGGAGCCTGTTGGGATCATCGAGCACCTTGCCGGTCTGAATGGCCAGGAGCACATCATGTATCTCGGCGTCTTCCGCCTTAACATAATGGGAGTCATTGGTCGCCACGAGCGGGACGTTCATCTCCCTGGCGAGCTGAACCATCACTGGCATGACCTTACGTTCGGTCTCCAGATTATGATTTTGCAGTTCCAGGAAGAAGTTATCCGGTCCCATAATCTCCTTAAACTGCGCTATGACCTTTCTGGCGTCATCCACCCTGTCCTGTGCGATCAGGGTGGGGACCTCGCCCTGGACGCATGAGGTCAGGGCGATCAGCCCTTCGCTATACCGGGCCAGGAGCTCCTTATCTATCCTCGGATGATAGTAGAATCCCTCGATATACCCCATCGAGACCAGCTTCAACAGGTTCTTGTATCCCCTCAGGTTCTCGGCTAGAAGTATCAGGTGATATGAGCTTTCCTTCTGTGAATTTCTGCCTCCCTTCTCACCCCTTTCGAACCTACTTCTGGGGGCCATATATACCTCGCAGCCGATGATGGGCTTGATGCCCGCCTCCTTGGCCTTAAGGTAGAACTCTATAACGCCGAACATATTTCCGTGATCGGTTATAGCCATAGCGGGCGAATCGTTCTCGACGGCCCATCTGATCATATCCTTTATCCTACATGCGCCGTCAAGGAGGCTATATTCGCTATGGACGTGGAGATGGACGAAGTTGGCGCTGCTCATGCCTAAGCTCCTTTCCTTTTGCCGGGGTTAAGACAATCCTGACACTGTGGGATTTTGAAATCGATCATGGTTCCGAAGCAGAGCTCCGGAGGAAGGGTTTCGACGTCGAATTTTTCCAGAACTTTAGCAGTGCTCTCTATCCTCGATAGGTTTTCATCTCTTCTACCCTGTTTTTCACATAGCTCTCTGGCCTTAGCCAAGGTCTTCTTCGCCTCTTCGATCCTGCCCAGACATATGAGCGTTTGGGCTATGTGGAGGTAGAGTTGTGCGGAGTGAATGGAGTCCTCACCGACGGCCTCCAGACCTTTCCGGTAGAACTGAAGTGCCTTTTCAAATTCCTGTCTCTTCCAGTTTATGCTTCCCAGGTTATCGTATGCTTGGAATTTAAGCTCAGGCTGATTCAGTTCATCGGCTATCTCTAAGGCCAGCATGGAATATCTCTCGCCGTTTTCCAGGTCGTTCTTTCGGATATATGCGTCGGCGATGTTGCCGTAGGTCTGGCCGAGCTCCGGCCGGGCGCCTATCCGCTCAAACACATCGGCCGCTTTCTTATAGTATTCCACGGCCTCGTTATATTTCTCTTTAAGTGAGATAAGGGCACCGATGGCGTTGTAAGCATCCGCCATTCTCTTCTCAGCGCCCGCCCTTTCGGCGATTTGACTGGCCTTGGTGATGTACTGAATTGCACCATCTATATCGCCCTTGTTTTTAAGGATCACCGCCAGATTTTGCAAGGTCACGATAAGACCATCGGCATATCCTATTTTCTCCTTTTCCCTGTAGCTTTTGAGGAGATACTCAGCGGCTTCATCCAGTTTCCCCATCAAGGAGTGCACCATACCAAGGTTATTATAATACTGGGCAAGCTGCATGATATCGTTGATCTTCTCGGCTATCCGTATGCCCCTTTGATAGAACTCCAGCGTTTTATCTGCCTCTCCCAGCCGATAGTAGCAGTTTCCTAAGGATCTGTAGGCATTGCTCAGCACATCGTAATTCTCCGTTCCCTCCACCAGCTCGATCACCTTCGAGAAGGTCTCCATGGCTTTGGGGAAATCCCCCTGGCTGTAATGGAGCCTTCCGATGGCGTTGTATATCCTCGCCTCCTCCGCTTCATCCATCTCAACCTTAAGCTCATCCAATGCTTGCTGGAAGTATTCCATCGCCCTATCCCACTCGCCCTTCTTCTCGTAAACCAACCCAATTCTCCTCTTTATCGAGGCCCTAAGGGGCGGGGAAACTGCCGTCTCAAACCTTTTGAGATAGTATTCGATGGCCTCATCGTATTCCCCCAAGATCTGAAGGACATCGCCTAATCCCTCATGGATCTCATCCTTGTACCTTTGATATTCCTCGGCCTCCTTATCCTTGAGCTTCTCGAATCTCTCCAGGCCAGCTCTGTAGAAGCTAAGGGCGTTTTGGTTGTCGTACAACATCCTGGCCTGATGTCCGGCGAGCGTGAGATATACGATGGCTTTGGGATGTTTATCGCTCCGCCCGTAATGATGGGCCAATATTCCGTAGAATCTCTCTATCGACTCCCGATAAAGCTCCTCTATACAGTCCCCAACCTCGCCGTGATATCTCCTCCTGTCCAGTACCGTGATACTGGAGTAGGTTATGTCATATGTGACTATGTGACCGAAGGCGTATTTCTCCTGATCGGAGGGGTGGATCATATCCAGAGCGCAGAGCTTATCCAGGTGATCATCCAGCTTCGGCACATCCGATGCGAATCTGTTCAGAATCACATACTCGAACTCCCTGCCTATAACCGAGGACTTACGCAACACATATTTCGGGTTATCCTCGAGCTTATCGATTCTGGCGTTGATCACCTGTTCGAGCGAATCCGGAACCTTTATCTCCTCAACCCTCCCCCGGATGACCCATTTCCCATCTGTCTTGACCAGGATCTTATCGTCGATCAGCGATCTGAGCACCTCCTCCATGTAAAACGGGTTGCCGTCGGCTCTCTCGAGGATCATCTCCTTGAGTTGATCCCCATCCTCAAGATCTATGAGGGAATCGAGGAGCTTTCGGCTGTCATCGGGCGAGAGTTTCTGGAGGAAGACCTCGGTGTATGCGTCAGGGATCTTTTTAGCAGCGGCCTCACCTATGCCCCAACAGGGGTCCGTCCTTTCAGGCCGGTATATGCATAACAACATGAGGGGGAATTCGGGGGGAGTGGTTTCCATCATGAAGAGGATCAAATCAAGCGAGAGAGGGTCTATCCAGTGAAGGTCATCCAGGGCGACGACGAGGGGTTTACGTGCGGATTCAGCCACCAGCAGATCCCTTATCGACATGAAGATCCTATCGCGCAGCTGTTCCGGATCGAAGTAGCTGATCACCTGGGAAAACTCCTCCGATCTAATTGAAAGCACATGGGCGATAAAGGGCGCTATCTCAGATACCCTCTCCGGATGATTTGGGAAGACATCGCTCAGCTTCGTCCTGATCTTTGAGATAGCGCTGAGATCTTCTTCCTCCTCTTTGATATTGAAGTATCTTCTCAGAAGGGGTATAAACAGGGAATAGCCGATCCTCTGCGTATGTGGGAGACATGCCGATTCGATCCAGTTTATCCTACCGGATATGGTAGCTCTGAACTCCCGTTTGAGCCTCGATTTTCCCAGGCCGGCCTGGCCTATAACGCAGACCATCTGTCGTTCGGGCCTCTTTAACCTCTCGGCGGCCTCAATCAGCAGGTTGAACTCATCATCCCTGCCGATCATCTCGGTCGGATTGAGCTCTTTAACGCCCCGCTTCGACTCCGGTTTCTCCTTTCGGCCGATCACCTTGTAGACCATCACTTTCCGACCGCCGACTTCCACCTCTTCGTGCGGTTCAAAGTTGAAGAGAGCCCTTGTGAGCCTGTAGGTCGATTCGCCCACGATGAGCTCCCCCGGCTCGGATATGTCCTCCAATTTTTCCGCCAGCTCGACCGGCTCTCCTATGACGGTGTAATCCATCTTCAGTCCGCCCTCAACGCTTATGTTTCCGATCGAGACCCTGCCCGTGTTAATGCCTATATGGATGTTCAACGGCGGTGTTCCGAACTCCTTCGACAGCTCCTTGCTCAGCCCCTTTATCCTCTCCATCATCTCCAGCCCGGCCGTTATCGCCCTTTCGGGATCGTCCTCGTGGACGACGGGGGCCCCGAAGATGGCCATGATCTCATCGCCGACGAGCTTATCAACCACACCCTCCCATTTGTAGACTATCTTGCCCAATTCCTTATGACACCTGTCTATAACCGCCGCTATTATATCTGGCCTGTCGCGGAACTTCTCTGAGAGGGCCGTGAAACCGCTCAGGTCGGAGTAGAGCATCGTGACGAGTTTCCTCTCGCCCTCGATTTTGCTCTTGGAGTTCAGGATCTTATCCCTGAGGTAGGTCGGGATCGACTCCTGAATTCGAGCCAGCCTCTCATTCTCGTCCTCAGCCAATACCTCGATCAGCTCGGCCTCCTTCGTCTTATCCACCACCTCATATATCGGCACAGGCTCGGATATTCCCTTGACCCTCACGGGCGGAAGGGGATTGAAGATGAAATACTTCTTGGATTTCTCATATGTATAAGGACTGACGATGATCTGATTGTTTTGTGCTTGATCCTTCAATCTGGCGGCGAGGTTGACCGTATCTCCTATCACGGTGTTATCGGTGTCCAGCTCCGTCCCTATGGTGCCGACCCATGCCCTGCCTGAATTTATCCCGATATGCGCCTCGACCCCGAATCTCTTGACGGTCTCGACTATCTCCATAGCGGCGAGAATGGCCCTTGCGGGATCGTCGGAATGTTGTACCTTAGTGCCAAAGGTTGCCATGAAGAACTCTCTGATGACCTTATCCACCACCCCGCCGTATTTGGAGACTATGGAGTCGAGCTCATTATCCAGCTGGCTTTTGCGAAGCGCTATCTCCTCGAGCTCGTCGTGAGAGCCCGTTTCCCTCTTAAACCCCCCGATCTTAGCGAATATAATCGTAACCGGTTTCTCAGCTCCCTTGCCCTCCTGCATGGAGAGGGATATCCGCTCCGCATCCTCCGCGCTTATGCCGAGCTGTGAAAGCCCCTCGCGATCCTCCATAACCAACACCTCGATTATCTATGAGGATTGATGACGGGGAAATTTTAACCCTTTCATCGGGGGAAGGTCAACCCCCTGTGTTTCTCTGCTATCTCCCCCGCCAGTCTCTCAAGCGATTTGAAGTCCTCCTCTTTTGGATATCCTCTCACCACGACCGGCTCTAGGAACTCAACCTTCAGGTTGCCCAGCATCCCCTTTATCCCCTCAAGCGTCTTGCTTCCCCATCCGTAGGAGATAATGGCGGAGGCAAACTTGAGCTTTGGTCTCAGGGCATTGACCAGATAAGCGGCATAGACCGCCATAGGATGGGGTCCGGCGAGAACGGCCGGGGTAGCTATGATAACGGTAGCCGCATCGACCAATGAGGTAGCGAGCTCTCCTAGATCGGTTCTACTCAGGTTGAAGGGTTTCACTTTCTGAAAGCCATATTCGATCCTCCTCTTCGGAGTTTACGATATAATCTTACCCCAGAACTCCCTTGATTTTCAAGTTTGGCCTGTCGTTCCCGGCTTCAGATAGCGGGCAAATTTTTTCTTGACATGACTTCCAAATTGTGGTATGATGATAAAAAAGGCTGGAGGAGGTTTTGGCCGGACTGGTTCTCAGGGGCCAGGGGCTGTGGACCGACTGAAGCAGCCCACCTTCCTTCCTAGCCTGCCTTATATCCCAAAACAAAATATCAAGGCTCTTCAACCGATGTTATGTCCGGTTGGAGGGTTGAGATGTTGAGGTGCTCTCCATGATAAGGGCGTTATGGACGGCTGCTTCCGGTATGCGCGCTCAGCAACAGAACATCGACGTTATAGCCAACAACCTTGCCAACGTTAACACCACTGGCTTTAAGAAGAGCCGAGTCGATTTCCAGGATCTCCTCTATCAGACGATAAGGGTTCCCGGCTCTCCCGTCGCTCAACAGACGCAGATCCCAACCGGTTTACAGGTCGGATACGGAGTTCGTCCCGCAAGCACGAGGAAGCTCTTCTTCCAGGGCAATGCCATCCAGACCGAGTCGGACTATGATCTGATGATCGACGGAGATGGCTTCTTCCAGGTGATCGCCGAGGACGGCGTGACGACCTTGTACACCCGTGACGGCGCCTTTCACCCTGATGGGGAAGGAAGGCTCGTGACGGCCGACGGCCTGCCGCTTAAGGATAATATAGTCATCCCGCAGAACGCCACCAAGATCTCGATCTCCACGGACGGGATCGTATACGCCATCTTGGAAGGCGAGGATCAGATGCAGGAGATAGGAAGGATTCAATTGGCCAAGTTCATCAATCCGGCTGGACTGGAGAACGTCGGCAGAAACCTCTTTAAGAAGACCCCCGCTTCGGGCGAGCCGATAGTCGGAACCCCCACCTCTCCCGGGTTCGGCAGCATCGTCAAGGGATTTCTTGAGGTCTCCAACGTGGAGGTGGTCGAGGAGATGGTTAAGATGATAACCGCCCAAAGGGCATATGAGGCCAATTCGAGGGCGATCTTAACCTCTGACGATATGCTCGCCATAGCGAACCAGCTTAGGAGGTAAAAAGCTGAGGTGATCCGGTGAAGAGGGTAGTCCTGCCGTTGACAATCCTCTTAATCTCCCTTATAGGCCTCACAGCTCGGGCGGAGCAGATCCTGATAGAGCTTCACGACGCGACCGTGACCTCTCCCTTCGTCTCCCTCGGTCAGATCGCCCGTATCATCTCCTCTGATGCCAAGCTGGTCGATAGATTAAGCTCGACGCGCGTTCTGGAATCACCTCTGCCGGGTTTTCAAAGGCGGGTTCCCTCTAGATATATACTCCAGAGGCTAGCCTCAGCGGGGATAAACCCGAAATCGATCAAACTCAAGGCCCCTCCTGAGATAACCATACGTCGAAGAAGCTTTAAGCTTAAAGGCGAGCAGATCCTGAATTCCGCCCGTGAAAATATCCTGAAGCTTCTGAAGAAAAAAGGGTGGGAGGTCAAGCTGCTATCGATCTCCGATCCGGGAGATGTTGTCCATCCTTTCGAGAAGGTTGAGCTTAAACCAGGCAAACCCAAATTTGGAATGGGGAGCTCGATCATTCAGCCGGTTGAGATCTGGTCGGGGAGGAAACTCTACAGAACCATCCCCGTTTACATGAAGGTCAGGGTATCGGGAACTGTGCCCACCGCTGCTAGAGATATGAAAAAAGGCGAGCGCGTTTCAACCGGAGATGTGGTTGAAAGGAGGTTCGACCGGATAAATCTATCTCTCGATCCCGTCTCTTCGTTCGATCAGATCAGAGGGAAAAGGTTAAGGAACTCCATCAAGGCAGGTGAGATGCTGAGGCTGAGCTTGTTTGAACGGTCAAACGGGCTGAGGCCAGGTGATATGGTTCAGGTTGAGCTGCAGACCGAAACCCTGATAATTCGATTTCCCGGCAGGTTGATCTCCATAGGGAGATCCAATGAAGTGATAATCGTCAACCCCAACTCCGGCAAGCGCCTAAAGGGCTTGCTGAGGGGAGACAGGGTTATTGTGAGGCTGGGTGATAAAGATGAGTAAGTATATTTTTCCGACGATGATTCTCAGTTTGCTCCTCCTGTTTGCCCTGGAAACGGCTGGCTCGCTGTTCAAGGAGGGCGGATGGGGGGATGACCTCTACAGGACGCCCACCGCCAGGAAAGCGGGAGATCTGGTGACCGTTCTGATCGTTCAAAACTCCAGGGCCCAACAACGTAGCGAGGCAAGCGATCAGAAGGGCGCCAGATTAAGCGGGAGAGCCGATATAGCCTCTGGAACGGGATTTCTCAAGTTCATAAAGGGAGCCGGCTCGAACCTCGATTTCAGAGGTTCATCTCAACATGGCAGGGAGAAGAGGGTGTTGAGGCAGGTTGATCTGATAGCTAAGGTGACAGCTCGGGTGGTGGAGGTAACCCCTGACGGAAATCTCAAAATAGAGGGTTCGCAGCACATCAACATCAACGGCGAAAAGCTCGAGGTATATATCTCAGGTGTTATCCGCCCGGAGGATATCGCCCCTGATAACACCATTCTCTCCACCTCAATGGGCGATGCGCAGATAGAGTATCGAGACCCGTTTAAGCCGCCCAAAAAGCACGGCAGAGTGGTTCGAACCCTGCTTTTGCCGATAAAAGCGGCGGCATTTCTGCTGGCCCTGCTGTTTTGAGGTAGGCGATTATGAATCGATCCTTATCCGTGATAATCATATCGGTTCTCATATCGATCTTCCTCCTACCAAATTGGGGTAGCGGGGAGGTCGAGGTCAGGATAAAGGACATATCTAAGATCCAGGGCATGGCTTCAAATCAGCTCCTGGGTTATGGGCTAGTTGTAGGGTTACCTGGGACCGGTGACTCCATCAGATCTGCTATTACGAGACAGTCCCTCGTCAACATGCTGATGCGAATGGGAATAAGGGTGAACGAGAGGGAACTTTACTCCACTCGCAACTCCGCCGCTGTAGTGGTGACGGCCGAGTTGCCACCCTTTGCAAGGGAGGACGATAGGATCGATGTAACGGTCGCTTCGATAGGCGATGCTATCAGCCTCGCCGGCGGTATACTGTTGCTGACAACCCTACGAGGGCCCGATGGGGTGGTCTATGCCACGGCGCAGGGCAAGATATCCGGATCGGCGAATGAAAGAAGGATGTTCGTCCGGGGAACCGAACCGGTAGTCGGCGTCATTCAGAACGGCGGCCTAGTCGTCCGGGACGTAAATGCGAAGCTGGACGGGCAAAAGCTATCGATCAGGCTGAACGTCCCTGACTTTAACACCGCCAACCTGGTCGCCAAGGCGATCAACTCCAAGTATCCGGGAATCGCTAAGGCCCTCGATAATGCCACCATCAGTTTGACGGTCCCCCAGGATAAATCGGATGATCTGGTGGGATTTATAGCCGAGATCAAAAGTTTAAAGGTCGTTCCCGATACCGTCGCCAGGGTGGTCGTTAACGAGAGAACGGGCGCCATCGTAATGACTCAGAACGTCAGAGTTTCGCCCGTGGCTGTCTCATGTGGTGAGCTAAAGGTGGAGATTAAAAAGGTCTCCAACGGGGCTTCCCTCGATGAGGTCATAAACGCCCTGAACGCAATAGGTGCAACACCTAGACAGATCCTTTCGTTATTACAGGCCATGAAGGCCGCCGGAGCGTTACATGCTGAACTGATAGTTATGTGAGGGGGGAGGATGTTACCTTTTATCCAGATCGATTCGTCGACGATAGTCGACCTCAAATCACCTCAGTTCTCAGGACTTTCTCCTAAAGAGGTACAGCTCAAGGCCACATGTCAGGAGTTCGAGTCTATCTTCCTGTACTTCCTCCTCACCGCTATGAGAAGAGCCGAACTGACACCGGATGAAACCCTGTTCGGGCCGAGAAGTACGGCTGAGAAGATCTTCACCGATATGCTTGATGAGCGATATGCCGAGAAGATAGCCCAGGCCGGTGGGGTCGGCCTGGGAGAGATGTTGTTCAAACAGCTCAGGGAAAGCGCCGCCTTCCAGGGAGAAACGGAAAAAGAGAAAGCTCCCATGAGCTCTGCTCCGGGGAAGGTCATTGATAACGCGGGAGTTGTCCTCCTGGCATATCTCTTCGATGTTGGAGACATCGAAACACCGGTGAAAAGTTTGAATGTAAGATCTGATCTTCCGATCCTTTCTCAGGCGGATGATCCGATGGACCAAACTTCAGCGTCTACGCTGAGAATGAACGAGCTAGAAATGGGTATAAAAAGCGATGAAGTACAGGTTGATCCCCAAATGATAGATCAGATCCTGGCATTCCTTCAGGGAGGAGCCGAACAGGAGG
>CAZHVH010000066.1:4368-11886 GCA_964535855.1 uncultured bacterium | reverse complement strand
AACGTGCTTAAGCACAGCGAATTGATCAAGAAAATAGCCAAGGAAGAATGCACAAGATACGGAATGAAGAATATGATCGAGGATGCCATCCAGGAGGGATATCTGGCCTTGATTGAGGTTCAAGATTTACCGGCAGTGAGAAAGTCAGAGGTAATCAGGGCGAGAATCAGAAAGATGCTTCGCCAGGAGCGCCGTGAGAAGTATATCAAGGAGCAACTTCGATCCTTAGGTTGTCCTTCCTCAAGTCTCAAGGCTGATGTCTTAAGCGAGGCGGAGTTTCTACTTCAGGAGCGAGGAATCGTGATCGTGGATGAATTACTCCGACGGCTTAGTGAGGTCGGCATCACGCCTCCTGCAAGATCAACGCTGTACCGGTGGCTCCGCGAGTGGAGCAAGGAGCGGAGATTAAAGGTGGCCTCCGGATATGTTCCCCACCAGTGAGACGCCCGTCTCAATTTTTGTCTATATATGAAGACGGTCGCACCGAACAGGCACTTCATGCCGGGCGCGGGTGCGACCATACACAACTCACTGGAGTTGATCCAGCGTGAGGAGAAAAGGAAGGCGTTGTAAACTCACGCCTGAACTCCAGGATAGAATCGTGGAGTTGATCAGGGCGGGCAACTATATCGAGACAGTTTGCCAGGCTGTCGGTATCGGCAAAACCACATTTTATCGCTGGCTGGAGCGAGGTCGAAACTCGAAGACGAAAAAAGGAAAATTTTGGGAGTTTTGGAACGCAATAAAGAAAGCGGAGAGCGAAGCAGAAGCATTTTATCTCGATCAAATCCGTAAGGCAGCCGTTGAGGGCAGATGGCAAGCCGCGGCGTGGTATTTGGAGAGGAAATATCCCGATCGGTGGGGACGAAAAGACAGACATGAACTTTCTGGCCCTGACGGTGGGCCGATAGAGTTGGAGGTCAAGGGATATGTCACGATCAGCCCGGACGACTGGCCCGATTCGGGCAATACCGAGTGATATTCGAATCAAATATATCGCTCCATTCAAGCCGCTGCCATGGCAGATTAAGGCATGGCGTGATACATCACCTATCCTTCTGCTAACGGGCAGCGCGGGCGGTGGCAAGTCCCGATTGGCGGCGGAGAAGCTCCATGGGTTCTGCAAGAAGTATCCCGGAGCGACCGCACTGATGTTGCGTAAGACCCGTGAAAGCATGACCAACAGCACCGTGTTGTTCATGGAGCGTAAGGTAATTGGAAATGATCCGAGCGTTCGACATTTTCCGAGCAAACACCGATTCGAGTATAGTAACGGTTCCATCCTAGCCTACGGCGGAATGAAAAACGAGGAGCAACGTGAGCAGATCAGATCCATCGGTCAGGACGGGTCGGTTGATATCGCATGGCTTGAGGAGGCCAACAGGTTCACAGAGGATGACTTCAACGAGGTCTTGGCTCGTATGCGCGGGAAAGCGGCTCCGTGGCGACAGGTGATTCTGACCACCAATCCCGATGCTCCGACGCATTGGATCTATAAACGGCTGATGCAAGGCGGCGAGGCTTCGGTCTACTACAGCAGCGCGGCGGATAATCCCTACAACCCACCAGAGTATATCGAGACACTCAACGGTTTGACCGGAGTATTGGCTCTTCGCTTGCGGGAAGGAAAGTGGGTTCAGGCTGAAGGTGCCGTGTATGAGGAATTCGATCCGTCTGTGCATATCGTTGATTGGTTCGAGCCTCCTGAACACTGGCGTCGAATTCGATCAATTGATTTCGGATACACGAACCCGTTCGTATGCCAGTGGTGGGCTATAGACGATGATGGGCGGATGTATCTCTATCGTGAGATCTATATGACCAATCGGATAGTTGAGGATCATGCAAGGCAGATCAAGGCTCTTTCTGAGGGCGAGCGGATCGAAGCAACTGTGGCGGATCATGATGCTGAGGATCGTGCGACGCTGGAGAGATATGGGATCAGGACCATCCCGGCGATCAAGGACATATCGCCGGGAATCCAGGCGGTGCAGGCCAGGCTCCGCAAGGCGGGTGACGGTAAGCCGAGATTGTTCATTATGCGTGGTGCCTTGGTTGAAAGGGATGAGAAACTGAATGCGGCGAAGAAACCGGTTTGCACAGAGGATGAGTTCCCAGCTTATGTTTGGCCCAAGGCTCAGGACGGGAAACCTGTTAAGGAGATCCCGGTCAAAGAAAACGATCACGGCATGGACGCTATGCGGTATGCCGTGATGTATGTGGATCGCCCTAGACCTCAGATTAGATATGCGAGGATGAGAGGGATATGAGACTGGTGGATTTGAAGCGCATACAGCATGAACATCCTGAATATAAGAAGCGTAAGGAGCAATGGAACTTCTTCATGCAATCATACGAGGGCGGATATGATTACATTGAGGAGGGCAACATCTTCTCGCATGCACGTGAGCACGAGGAGGATTATCAGGACCGTCTGGATCGAGCGTATTACCTCAACTACTGCGGGCCGATCATTGATATCTATGCGGGACACCTCTTCAAATATCCGCCAAGTCGAAAAACCGAGAAACACGCTCAGTTATTGGAGGAGACAGGGTTTCTCGACGACGTGGACAGACAGGGCAACAGCATCAACGCTTTCATGAAGCGAGCGGCGATCCTGGCAATGGTTTTCGGTCAATGTGGGATCGTAGTAGACAAGCCCTCCATTGAGGCGAGAACGCAGATGGACGAGCTTAGGCTCGGGGCTATCCCGTATTTCTCGATCATTGATCCCAGGGCGGTGATCGACTGGGCGGCAGATGAATACCTGGAGCTGTATTGGATCAGATATAGGGAGATCATCACCGAGTCGGAAGATCCCTGGGCGGAACCACCTAAGATCGTGAGATACAGAACATGGACGCGGCAGGAGTGGTTTGTGCATCAGGAGACGGAAGACGGTGCTAAGCTCATCGCGCAGGGAGAGCATGGTCTAGGGATCGTGCCGTTCGTATGGCTCTACAACAAGCGGAAGCATAGCAACCCAATTATAGGTGTGAGCGCAATTGAGGACATCGCATATCTGAACCGTGAGATCGTGAACATAGCCTCCTTGATAGATGAGTTCCTATACAAGCAATGCTTTAACGTGCTGGTGATGCCTGAGTCACTACGTGATACTGAGAATCCGAGCTCGGAGCTTGAGATGGGAACGAGCAATGTGTTGTTCTATCCGGCTGAAGCTCCACAGCCGAGCTATCTAACGCCTCCAACCGATCCGGCGCAATACATGCAGGATTGGATCGAACGGCTTGTGATGGAGATCTACAGGCTGGCGAGGTTGGAAACCCGTGATGCCGAGATCAAGGCACAGTCGGGTGTGGCCAAGGCTTGGGATTTCCATGAGACGAATCAGTCGCTCGCTGAGAAAGCGGATAACCTCGAAGAGGCCGAACGGAGGATGTGGGATCTATGGTGTCGATGGCAGGGATTGGAATCGGACTTCGTGATCGATTATCCGGAGGAATTCGACGTGCGGACGATCAACGAGGAGATAGAGGAGGCGCTGAAGCTGGACACGCTCAGACTGTCGCCGACCTTCAAGGCCGAATTCAAGAAGAAGCTGGTACGGCGTCTGGACGACAAGATCCCGCCTGAGCTGATGCAGAGGATCGATGAGGAGATAGACGCGATGGAGAGAGGCATGATCGCCGTGACACCTGAGGAGGAAGAGGAAGTCGCAAGGGCGGTTGAAAGGGCGGTGAGCTGATGGCCAGGAGTTATCGTGAGATCGTTCGGGATCTGGATAGAATCATTCGCAGACATACAGATCTGCTGGACGAAATCTCAGAGGAGGCAACCAAGGCTTTTCTGAGGCAGATCATTAGGATCGAAAGGGAAATCGCAAAGGATATGTACAAGCTGCTCAATCGGCTCAAGACGGAGAAGAACGATGAGACGGGCAAGTACGAGGTAACGAGCGAGCCGGAGAACCTAGCAGTCGTTGACTTGATCGTGCAACTGATCGAGGACAAGGCGGTCGATCTGATCAAGGCAGGCAGGGAATGGGTGATGCGGTGGTATCCTGAAGGATACAAGCTCGGTGGACAGTTCACGACCGATATCGCTAAGGTCGGCGATCCGGCGATCGAGTTTGCGATGGATCAGGAAGATGCGATGATACTGAGGATAGCGATGACAAAGGGATACGGAAAGGAGCTCGGAGGCATCGGCAAGATCAAAGAGATCACGATGCAGACGGAGACAGCGATCAGAGACATAATCCTGCGAGGGATGAGACAGCGGAAGGGAATAACGGAGATCGCCCAGGATCTTTACAGCGCTGACACTGGGCTATCAGCGCTGGAGATTGTGGATTCACGTGGTGTCAGGCGCATACTCTCATTGAGACAGCGATGTGAACTGATCGCACGGAACGAGGTGGCGGAGATCTATCAGATAGCGGCTGAGAAGAAATCGAAGGATATCTTCGGAGATGATCCGTATTGGCGGTATGGGTCGGTGATAGATGAGAGGATTTCTGAGTGGTGTTTGCGCCGGTTTGGGCGAGTGGCAAGGGTGAGCCAGTGGAATGATCCACGATGGGTCAAGAAGGAATTTGGTGACACGCGAACGGGGACGGGACATATTCACGTGAATTGTCGGCAGAGCGGATATCCGGTCAGTCCAGATTGGTTCGACAGGCGGGAATGGCGGGAAATTTCGGGAGGCAAACGGCTTGTTTCGGGTAGCGATGAAGCCAGATTAAGAGCAAGGAAGGCGGCTTAAAGGAGGGAATGGATATGGCCAAGCAAGAAACGATAGTTCCCAGTGCTGCACGGACCACATCTGGGAACACGGGTGTCTTAGGCGGACATTATGGAGAATACACACAGATTCGGGCACAGCTAGAAGTGACGGCTGCCAGTGGGACAGATCCAACGCTTGATGTGGTGATCGAGGACACGCTGGATGGAACGAATTTCAACACGATCGGCACTTTCTCGCAGAAGACAGCTCCCGGACGTGAGGTGATCAACATAACCGCTCCTTTCGGCGATCGATTGAGGGTATCCTGGACCATCGGAGGAACTGATCCCAGTTTCACCTTCTCGGTGAAGTGGGTGGTGAAATAAAGTGCCAGCGGTTTCTGAGAGACAGCGAAGATTATTCGGCATAGCTCTGAGGATCAAACGAGGGGAGCTCCCAAGGTCATACAGCCCAGAAGCTGCGAGATTAGCTGATAGCATGTCGGAGAGAAAACTGCGGGAGTTTGCGAAGAGGACGAAGAAGAAGGCAAAAGGTAAAAGGAAAAAGGCAAAAGGACGGAGACGAAGAAAGAAGAAAAGGAGATGATGGGAGGTGGCAAGGAAGAGGAAGAAAAGAACGTCCGGCAAAAAGTCGGGCAGCAGATGGATACAAAAGGCCATAAAAAGGCCGGGTCAACTGCACAGGGATCTTGGCATCCCGGAGGGTAAAAAGATTCCGCTCTCTGTGCTACGAAAGGCAGCAAAGAGAAAGGACAAAGTTGGTCAAAGAGCCCGGCTGGCTTTGAATCTTCGAAAGCTAGCTGGAAAAGGCAAATCCAAGAAAGGCAAATCCAAAAGGAGGAGGCGTAAGTAATGCCTGAGGAAGTGAACACTCAACAGACTCAACAGGAACAGAATCAGACACAATCAGATCAGCAGCAAGGTGAAGGGACTCAAACGTCTCAAACTCAAACGCAGACAGCACCACCTAACCAGGTCGAGCTACAGAAGGTGATCGATCAGGTTTTCCAAAAGGGTCAGGAGCTCGCTCTGAGACGATTGGAGGAACAGCTCGGAATGAAGATCGACGATCTCAAACAGAAGCTGTCCATGCTGGATCAGATCGAGACTCAGACCCAGACGCAAACCCAGGGTGATCAAACTCAGCAGGGAGAAAAAGATGATGAGATCGAACGCAGGTTGCAGGAGGAGCGGGAGAAATATGAACAGAGATTGAAACAGCTCGAGGAGCAACAGCGGCAGTTCAAGCAACTGGCAGCGCAGGAGAAGGTCAACAGCATTCTCTCGACGGCTTTGAGCAAATACAACTTCGCATCACCGAGGGCACACGAGCTGGCCAGAATAGATCTGACGAAATATCTGAAGGTGAACGATGATCTGAGCGTGTCAGTGGTAGATGAGAACGGTCAGCCGAGATTGAACATGCAGGGACAGGAGATGTCGGTCGAGGAGCTGATCGAGCAGTACTTCGCCGATCCGAACAACAAGTTCCTGTTGGCTCCGGCGACAGGTCCGGGCAGCGGCTCAGCCAGCACCAGAACGGTGGAGACAGGGATCAACTTTGCGAATCTGAAGCCGGAGGATATCAGGAACTTGTCCGACGAGGAGTTTGAGACACTTAAGAGAGAGCTTGGCTTTACGGCCAGTCGGAATCCGTTCCGCGAGGCGAAGCGGAGGCTTCAGGAAGCGGGGCGGAGGTTAATTCAAGGAACAACCTGAGAAAAAGGAGGGATAGCAAATGGCCAATGAGACCACTACCAGTCTTGCAACGGAACTCATTTTGACTGAGGTCGTCAACCGAGAGGTGATCCGGGCGGCCTATGCCGAGGTCGTGGCTGCGCCGCTGGTCAGGGTGAAGGATATCGCGGATCAGCCCACACTCACGGCTACGTTCCCGAAGTATCCGAAACTGACCGCTTCGGCGCTGACTGAGGGAACCGATATGAGCAACACGGCTGTGAACACCACGGGCGTGTCGATTGATGCTGGTGAAGTCGGGTTGATGGTGACGATCACCGATCTGCTGAAGGCGGCCGCGGTCAATCCGATCACCGAGGATCTCGCTCAGGAGATGGGCAGGGCGATAGCTGAGAAGATCGACACGGACATCACGGCCGAGTTCGCCAACTTCAGCCTGACGGCGGGGACAAGCGGCGCTGATATGACGCTGAGCGATCTCATCGACGCCGTATACGCCCTTGAGAACGCCAACGCTCCAGGTCCGTATGTAGCCATCCTGCATCCGATACAGATCGCTGATCTTCGCAAAGACATCGTCTCCAATGCTGCGACCGCGTTCTCGCTGGTTCCCGACTCGATGAAGCAGGCGTTGCTGGCCGGAGGCGAGCTGTCGCTTGAGATCATGGGCGTTCAGATCTTCAGATCCACCACGTGCGCTTCTGTGAACACCAATGCGGATCGGCAGGGCGGGATGTTCCCTGCAAGGGATCTGGTCGCTCCTATCGGTATGGCGTTGAAGCAAGTGTCCAGGACGGAGTTCCAGAGGGATGCATCTCTGCGAGCCACTGAGGTCGTGGTCACGTCCGTGTATGGCGTTGGGACGATCAATGCCGCCTGGGGCGTCAAGATCGTGACCGATCACGAATGATTCAGCGAGTAGCGAATAGCGAGTGGGAATTTCACTATTCGCCATTCGCAAATCGCTACTCGCCGATGGAGGTGGAATGATGTGGTTTAAGAAGAAGGGAATGACGGTCAAAACCAGGGACGGCAGGGAGGTTCCGCTTCTGGTCAAGCCGAACGATGAGGTGCATGCGAAGAAGCTGAAGGCCGACGGATGGGTGAA
>CAZHVH010000066.1:0-4268 GCA_964535855.1 uncultured bacterium | reverse complement strand
AGACGGTGGAGAAACTGACGCATAAGTGGAAGGAGTGGTTCGAGCAGACCGGACGAACGACTGTAACGCCCGAGATGGAACAGAAAGCCCGTAAATACTTCGAGCAGCGTGCCGAGTTGATGGAGAAGAGGATGAAGGACCCGAAGTACGGTAAGGTGGATATGCCGCCTAAGGAGAGGGAGAAGATCATAGAGACGAATCTAGGCGTGCCGATCAAACTCGTGGTCAGGCGAGAATCTATGGTTCGGGAGATTGAGGAATGAGAGAGGCATACTGCAACACCAGCACGGATCTTACGGCGTGGATACTCGACCTGATAGACTTCGCCTCGCTGAAGGAGGCGGAGGGAGACGATGGCGCTACAACCGCTAATTCAACCGTCTTTACCTCCGCCTCCAGCTCCTTCAGCTCATACGGATTCCAGAAGAACGACACGCTGATCATCGAGCGAGGACAGGTGAATGAGGGCGTTTATCATATCGAAGAAGTCACGGATGAGAATACGCTAAATGTCGGACGGAAGTTCAGGGCGACGGCCAGTAACCTCAGCTTCTTCGTCACGAGCGAGTTCCGGCAGGCGTGCGAGCGGGCGACGGCGCTGATAGATGATGAGTTCGCCGATATCTCCTCTGTTATCGCCGTGCCGTTCGATAGGACCCTCCTCGAGACAGCGCTTGATTCGGAGATGGACCTGGACGAGAGCATCCCGAAATCGCAGAAAGGATATCTCCTGGACTTTGTGCTTTCCGAAGTGACCGATTTCACCACGCCGGTCGAGCTGACCATCACCGGATATGGTGAGAAACGGGATTGGAGAAGCTCAATCGTATACAACATCGAGATGCAGTATCTGGAGGATGTAGCTGAGCCGACGGGAGCGCTAGCTCAACAGACCGAGACGTTGCAGTTCACCGAGAACGGAACGAAGCGGACGGCAAAATACTGGAGGGTGATCACGAAGATCGAGAGCAACTATACAACTGATGGAACGCTGAAGGTCAAGATGGTCGTGCCGGAGAGGATCAAGCAGATCACCGCTCTGACCGCTGCGATAGATATTCTGACGGCTCAATACACACAGGCAACTCCCAATGTGAGCGAGTGGGTTAAACATCTGCGTGATAGACGTGACAGGATGATCGAGCTGTATCGTCGAGGCGTGATGAAGCTGGCGGAATTGACCGAGAGCACCGTCCAGCGAGGACGGATAAGGTCGGCGAGGATAGTGAGGACATGAGGCTTAAGGTTGGATTCAACCAGGCGGATCTATCACGTGCTCTCAGGAAACTCGAGGATCTCAGTCGAGTCCTGGACGTGGTGGGCCGACCGATGATGGGCGAATGCGGGCAGTATATGGTCATGTCGGCCAAAAGGAATTTCGCCGAGGAAAGAGATCCGGCAGGTAAGCCATGGAAACCGCTCAAACCGGCAACGATCAAAAGGAAAGGTAGCTCACGGATTCTCTTCGACACGGGCGCTCTTAACAGGAGCATTCAGGTGTTGGCGTTGGACAGGGATCGGGTTGCTGTTGGTCCGGCATATACGGAGCAGAAAAAGGGCAAATGGCATCAGTTCGGCACTGAGCATATTCCGGCGAGGCCGTTTCTGGGATTTTCCGAGCCTCGCAACGATGTGGAAAGGTTGAAACAGATCGTCATCAAGCATTTAAGGCGAGGTGTTAGACGTGTCTGCCGAGCTTGACATATACAACGCAGTTATGAATTGTCTGAAGGGCGATTCCGCGCTCAGAAGTTTCGTGAAGGGATTTTATGAGGGAAGGCGAGAGCATATCGCTGGGGCGCAATTTCCATGCGTCATGCTCTCGGTCGAAGGTATAGATCCGATCTCCAGGAGACATGACAACGAACGGCGGGCCATGCGATTCGTGGTCGGGATCTACGTGAACAAGTGGGATATCAGGGAGATGTATTCGAGCGAGCGGAACGGTATCCTCCATGCGTACAATCTGTTGGATCATGCGCTGCTTTCCGGCGCGATACAGCATCCACCTTTCGGGATCGGAAATCATGCGATCAGCACGGTCGCTATCGGTCAAGCTGTTTTCCCGACCGTGATCGTGAACGAATACCCGTATTTCGGAATTGAGATGAGGTTTTCGATCGAATATGTGGTCTTGAACTCAGAGAGATAAGGAGGGAGTTTCATGGTAGAGGTCAGGAACATCACAGTTGAAACTCACCCAGAGGGAGACTGGTATAGAGTGCAGGGCGAGGCGTGGAGCGAGGGCAAAAACTGGGGACTTGTCACCGTGAACGGAATCCTGAGCATGATGCCGGATATGGAGGAGATCAAGAAAGAATTGCTCGTGCAGGCTATCGACTGGATCAATTCTGAGAAGGAAAGGCTGGCTAGGATGGAGACTGCGAAGGCAAAGGCTGAAGCCCTGAAATCGCTGGAAGGAGAAGCTGTTGTTATGGAGCCTGTGCCCAACACGCCTGCGATAGATGTCCAGGTTGGTGAAGGAGGGTCTGTCACCGTCTCCGGCTCGGTCGATACTGCGACGGCTGAGATCGTGGTTGCGGCTGATACGGCTGAGGTTGCCAGGGTTGTCCCTGAAGACGGGAAGTTCAGTGTGGATATCTCCCTCGATGAAGGTGAGCATGTGATAAGCGTTGTGGCCTATAACTCACAGGGATTCGGGTCGGAGCCTGCATCTCAGACGATAACGGTTCCGGCTGCCGTGAATGAAAATCATTCAGAAAGTGAATAGATTTCAGGAGGTGTAGAGAATGGCCACTAATATAGCAAACATTCAGATAGGCGATGGAGTGGTGCAGATCAAGAGATCCGGCGAGACCGGTTACAGTGCCCTCGGCGGGCTGAGCGAGGATGGAGTCACGCTCAGGTCGTCTAATGAGAGGGTCAACATCACAGTGGGAGACGCCGATGTCTATGTCAAGTCGGTCAGAACCAGGCTTGATGTGACGATGACGTTCGAGGTCGTAGAGGCCACGTTGCAGGCACTGGCCGATGCACTGGGATTGCCGAAGGACAGGGTTAGCGGCGGAACGCTCACAATCACCGATGAGGATCTCGGTGAGGTGGCGATCAAGTTCGTCGGCGAGGATGTGGACGGAGGTGAGCTGAAGACGATCGAGTTCCCGAAGTGCGTGATAGACACCGATCTGGAAATCGCCCTCCAGAAAGGCGGAGAGGTGAGGATTCCGTTCAGCGTGCTGGTGCTCGGCACGTATGATAGTGACCTTGGTGCTTGGAAGCTCGGCACTGTGAGCAGCACCTGATAGATGAGGTGAGCTATGGACGAAGAGAAGGTGAAGGAGGAAGGCGAAGAGAAGGAACCTGAAATACGCGATGTGAATGCTACTCTGCTATGGCTGAAGACCCGCACCGACAAGATCGTTCGCAGACTCGATGCGCTGGAGAATGCTCTGAATGAAACTCAGGAGCTGCGTGTCAGGGAAGCTATGGCCGATATCCCTGAGACGTTCGAGGTCAAGGGCCAGAAGCTCTCGATGCATCATCCGACCTTTTTCAAGCTGGAGCTGATAGGCGAGATAGTTGACGAGATCGCCCAGGAGGTCAGGAACGACAAGGAGCTTTCCGACATGCCGCTGAACACGACGGGCGATCTGATCGCCTTCTTGCTTAGGCTGATGGCGAAGTATAAGAGCGTGAGGGAGAAGGTGTATGAGATCCTCCAGATCATGTTCGATCCAGAACCTGATCCTGATAGGGCTAACTTGTCTGTTGACAAGCATCTTGTCAAGTGTCTTGACATGGTGAAGGTTGTCGAGGCGTTTGTGCGGAAGTCTGTCCCTTTCTACCAGGGTTTCAGGAATCTCATGACGTTCGGGAGGCGAAGCGTTGGGCCTGGGAGAATTGGGGCAGGTTTGCTGTGATCCTGGCGAGAGACCTGAACATCAATCCAGACTACGCTTTCAGGAAGATGCCTTTCGTGAAACTGATTTACATCGTGAGGGCCGCTGATGAGATGGCGAGGGAGATGGAGTATAAACAGAGGAAAGAGGCTTTCTTTGAGAGGTCAAGGCTGAACATGGAGAAATGGAACACCAGGCGAAGGAGTCGTAGGAGATGAGAAGTGGCACGATAATAGACAAGCTGGTATATACGCTTGGGCTAGAGGTGACGGATCTTGAAGCGGGCGCACGCAAGGCGGATAGGACGGTCGGCGGTCTGGTTAGATCGCTGACCGCTTCTTTTTCCAGGCTCATGCCGATAGTGGGAGCCGCCGGTTTAACCGCTTCGTTCGCAGGGCTGATATGGCA